>NZ_JAMQUU010000140.1:0-406 GCF_025594975.1 Turicibacter sp. T129
TTTTCCGTTTAAACATTTTTTTAAATTATATATTTTTGGGTTTTTTTTTTTTTTTTTTTTTTATAATATTTTTTTAAATAATTATTTAATTTTTTTTTTTTTATATTAAATTTTTTTATTTTTTTTAATTTAAAAATAATTTTAATAAAATTTTTTATTTTTTTAATAAAATAAAAATTTTTTTTTATTTTTAAAAAAAAAAAAATTAAAAAAAAAAAAAAAAAAAATTATAATATAAATTAAAAAAAAATTTATTAAATTAAAAAAAAAAAAAAAAAAAATAAAAAAAAAAAAAAAAAAAAAAAAAAAAAAAAAAAAAAAAAAAAAAAAAAAAAAAAAAAAAAAAAAAAAAAAAAAAAAAAAAAAAAAAAAAAAAAAAAAAAAAAAAAAAAAAAAAAAAACCACA
>NZ_JAMQUU010000141.1:0-222 GCF_025594975.1 Turicibacter sp. T129
ACAATAAGGTTTCAGTCGAAAGTTGCGCTGACCTGTGCGTTCACAGTCCCAATAACGTTCGCGCCATGCATTGCGCATTATCGGCAGCTGTTGAATCACCCATCACCAGGGCAACGGTGATGGCGCCATCGATCAGGATCAGCAGTTGCGCGGCCTGCTGTGCCGGGTCGGGGGTGCCATGTGCTTGACAGAGTTCAAGTGCGTACTCGAACAGTTTCTGTT
>NZ_JAMQUU010000142.1:0-365 GCF_025594975.1 Turicibacter sp. T129
ACTCATTCAAGATATGAAAATAAAAATAAAGCCCTAATCAGATGATTAGGGGATTTATTAAATCGATTACTTAGCTTCTGGGTATACAGAAACTTGTTTTTTGTCACGTCCTAAACGTTAGAATTTAACGATTCCATCGATTTTACAGAATAAAGTGTGATGCACACCCATTCCTACGTTTGTTCCTGGATAAATTTTTTTTGCGCGTTGTCGGTAGATTATTGATCATGCAGAAGCGTATTGTCCATCAGCTAATTTAGCTCCTAAACGTTTAGACTCAGAGTCACGACCGTTCTTTGTAGAACCAACACCTTTTTTAGATGCGAAAAATTGTAAATTTAACTTTAACATGGGGCCACCTCCTA
>NZ_JAMQUU010000143.1:0-249 GCF_025594975.1 Turicibacter sp. T129
ATCTAAGTCTACATGCGGGAAAATGAGTAAAGAAAAAGTAATCCTGTGGGAGTATGGTAGAAATTACATTATTGATATCTAGAAGTTTATCGATCTAACGATAAATACTATGAGCCGAAATAAATATTATGAAGATGTAATTAACGATCATCATATTAAATAGCTCCAATATACGACTGTTAAAGGTCAGTTATCACCAAGTAGATAAGATTATGAACTGAAAGTAGCTGAATTAGACATAGAGTGATG
>NZ_JAMQUU010000015.1:0-34797 GCF_025594975.1 Turicibacter sp. T129
ATTATCTCCTACTCGATTTACCCTTTTATCGCCAACAGTTCATGTCTCCCATAAAGAGAGTTTATATCCCTAACAAGATGAATTTAAAAAGCAACCAATAGGTTGCTTTAAAGAATGGATGTTTAATTATTTATCAAATAAAGACATAACCTCTTTTTGATTAGAAAGCGTAGCTTCCTCTGTTGAAAGACTAAACATGACAGCATTATTTGCCATCGTTGTATTATAGAGCACGCCTGTGGCATTACTTTTATAAAACAATTGATTAATCGTTTCAGAAGTAGAAGTGACATAAAAGCCTAACACATCACCTAAATCTGTATCTTCAAATGAATAGTATTTTACATCTGTACCTCTTTCTTGAAGGTTTGGTTCTAAGTTAATAGATTTCTGTATTTCAGTTAGGGTCACTGGTTTATCTCCTAACATTTTCTCGCTCATACTTAGATAATCATCAAACAGATTAGATGGTTCTTGATTGAGTTTAGCAGCAAATACTTTGAATAAATCCATATCAACGGTATTTAACACGAGAGACGATGCTGATGTATCTGCTCCGTTAGAAGAGATATGGCACGCCACTGATAATGAATTTGAGTCATGATGCTTTGTATATAAAATGTCTGTTATCCCCTCTTGGTCTTTCGGTTCTGAAACCATTAACTCTTCGTTATCAGTAGCAAATGTGTAGATTTTTTGATTACCATCTACCATTTCCTTAGGAGCATAATTTGATAACATTTCCGTTAACTCAACAACGCTTAATGGCTCGTCCACTGTGTTTTGTGCTACTTCAAAATACGCATCCTCTAAAGATTGAAGGTCCATTGCTCCTTGTTTCGAACACCCTAATGTAATGAAGCAAATGAAGACTCCCAGAAAAAAAGATGTTTTCTTCATTAACTATCCCCCCTTAATTATTGGCTTTGTTATATTATACTATAAAATGGATTAAATATCATTTATTAAAATTATGGCTTAATTAAGGCTTTGCTTCTCTCTTTAAAAGACTATTATAACCAATTATTTACAAATATAGGGTTATATAGTAAAATAGTAACTGTCAAAAATAAATGACAAAAACAAGACAGGGAGAGATTTCTTAACAAAGGGGAGCTCTCTGAAATCATCATTTTTATATTAAGAATTACAATCAGTTTTACAGCTTAATTTACAAAAGCTTTTACATTAAGTTTTACACACATGAAAATAGCGGTCATAAATTTATTACCACAATTTTTAGCTATGTAAAAACAGGTGTAAAAAATAACATTTTATTTGATTTAAAATGTCTAAAAACATTGATAATACAATAAAAGCAACCATTGTAAAAATGGCTGCTTTTTTCTTTGCAAAAATTAATGTAATTTGATTTTTTCAACCCCAAAACTGAAACTGTTGACGTTCTATCGTATAGCTTTTTTAAGTGGAACTTTGTCAAATAGTGTTGCTGATTAAATGGTGACCTATTACAGTGAAAGACTAAATTGAAATCCTAGCGGCTATGCTGCTAGGATTTTTCTTTTAGGTTTAGTTAAATTTTGAATCATAAGAATACGTGATTTAATTACCCTACTAGTGGAGGAAACATGCTTCGCATGGCAGGTGACCCAATGATAGAAATTACGATATCCAAAGGCAATACGCTTAATGACTTTAATTTTATTATTAATTCCTTCGATTGGACCATTTGTATAGGGAGTCGTTAATGTGTTTTTGATATAAGCTTGATACGTTTTAAAGGTTTGAAAAGCTGTTTGAAGTTCAGGAGAAATAAGCGGATGTTCTGTTTCAAGTAAGTGATTCAAGCGATTGATGTTTTTGGTTTGAATAGCGAAAAGTAAATCTTGATAAAGATCATAAGTTGCTTTTAATTCAGGTGATAAATCAAGTAGGAAGTTGAGGATATCTATTTCACGCATGGGTTGTTTAAAACAGTAAACTGTTCGATAATTAGTGGTGTTAAGTAGCGTGTGAGACTTTAAAAATAATCGCCAATAACGTTTGAATTTACGACTGTGTTTCTTAAATTTTTTCATGATTCGAATACGAGTTTTATTGAGTGCACGAGAAAGATGTTGAACTAGATGGAATTTATCAATGATCATTTTGGCATGGGGAAAAAGCTCCTTAATCAAGCTCATGTAAGGAGCATACATATCGATGACAATATGTTTCACTCGAGCCCGTGCTTCTTTGGTATACCGCTGAAAATAGGTTGGGAGTGAGCTTAAACGACGATCTTCAATGATATCAATGATTTGTTTGGTATCTGCATCGCAAAAGATAAAAGACATGTGACCCATTCCCTAGCAGTGGAGGATTTATGCTTCGCATGCTAGGTGACCCTCGGCAGACTTAACGGACTTAAACTCATCAAAACAAAGATTTTCAGGAAGGTAATTAAAGTTCAAAGTTTGAGCCTCATAAAAGCTATGGATGATCCGATTGACAGTTGAATGAGAGACCTGATGACGACGGGCAATATCGCATTCTGAAATCTTATTTTGAGCGTCTAACGCAATGGCATGTTTCGTGTGATAAGAAATATAACAGTTCTTTTCAACGATTGAAGTGTTTAGTGTAAAGGTAGATTGGCAATGGCCACAATAATAACGCTGTTTTTTTAACTCTAAATAGGTATCATGGAGTGAGACTTTTGGAATGACAATTCGAGAGGTTTTAAATCCATGTTTCTTAAATTTTGAATCAAATAGAGTTCCGCATTTTTGACAATGAGTCGGTTGATACGAGAGGATTCCTTTAAAAATAAAGCTAGTAATTCCGTTTAATTTCACTTCTTCAAGATAATCGTCCGGAAATGTAATGTTTTTATCTTTAATATTTAAAAGTTTTCTAGTAAAATATGAGTGAGACATCAAATCTTATCCTTTCAATATTGTTTTAGCCGATAACATTGTAACAGGATTGAGACTTGAGGTCTCTTTTTTTTGATGCCATGAAAAAAGTGCTGCTTACTCAGCAACACCAAATATTATAGAACCTTTTAAGTTAAAAAAAACACAAGCAAATGCTTGTGTTTCTCCAAAATACCGTAGGTGTTAGGATATAAACCCGCTAAATTAGCAGGTGGGCATCGTATCTAATACGTTAGGAGTCCTAGGTGGAAAAAGCTAGGCATTCAACACGGTATTAGAGAATCGGATTCCCTTATCAAAAGTGTTCGGATTTAAAGAACTAATCACCTTACGCATATCTCAGATTTTGATTAGATTTTATCATGTTCTTGGTAAAAAGACAATAACCTGAAATAATAAATCTCATGATTCATTGATTTATCATGGCACCAAATTGATCGACAATCTGATTGCAGATTGTTAGATTATCTAGGGCCATTTTTTATCATGTTTAGGGGACATGATGAATGGTTATATTAGATAAACTAGTTTAAAATGTGTGTGTGTTTATTCATAAAAAATAATAAAGTTCAATCAATTTGGATTTTAATTTTATCATGTTCATGAATATTAATCAACTATTAATTTAATATTTTAAAAACTTCTCTAAATTGTATGATCATTAAGCGAAATTCATTTTTAATTGGTGGCTTCATCATATCTAATCTATAGGTAATCTAAATGAATATAATGACCCAAATTGCCGTAAGTGTTAGGATGTAAACCCGCTAAATTAGCAGGTGGGTATCTTATCAAATTCTTTAGGAGTCCTAGGTGAAAAAAAAGCTAGGCATTCAACACCGAATTTGAGAATCAGATTCCCTTATTAGAAATGTTCGGATTTAAAGAACTAATCACTTTACGTACAGTCCAGGATGTTTTGGATTCGGGTCACTCATGACCGGATACATATCCTAACATGTCGTGCCAACAAAATCAATATGATTGGTTCTGGAAAGTCTTAGTTAATGGGCAGGTTATGAATGATACCCAAATGGCCGTAAGTGCTAGAGTATAAACCCGCTAAGTAGCAGGTGGGTATCTTATCAAATTCTTTAGGAGTCCTAGGTAGAAAAAGCTAGGCATTCAACACTGAATGTGAGAATCAGATTCCCTTATTAGAAATGTTCGGATTTAAAAAGTTAGTCACTTTACGTACCATTCAGGAATAACCTTTTTCATGGGGAAAGCTATCTTAACATGAAAGAGAATTGAAATCAACAAGGGAATGCTTGGAAAACCGAATCCTTATTGATAAAGAAAGTAATCCTCTCTATCAGAGGCAGGAAAGCTATCTTAACACGAGAATGAATTAAAAGCAATCAGGTGATATCTGGAAGTTAATATGAATCTAACAGATTGATAGGAGTGGTTGTACATAGAAACAGAAATGTATTTTACAACTCTACATCAGTGTTAGTTGGTAATAAAATTTAATACTGGTTTCCTATGCCATTTCGAACCGAAGTAGGTTGAGAGTTCCCTGTCGATTTCTGAAAGAAATCTATTCTTCCTTTGCTAGGAGTGTAAAAGTTTTTACCATGTAAAAAACTTATCTGAACTTATATATTTAGATTTTAAATTAGTTTAGAAAATAAAAAAACACGGGTACGGACCCGTGTTCTTCTTAATTGCCCAAATTGCCGTAGGTGTTAGGATAAAAACCCGCTTGGTAGCAGGTGGGTATCCTGTCTAATACATTAGGAGTCCCAACAATGTTGGGCATTCAACACCGTATTAGAACACCAGATTCCCTTATCAGAAATGTTCGGATTCAACAACTAATCACCTTACGCACAATCTAGGGAAACTAAGAGAGAGTGTATATTCGTTACAATCGCTAAATAGGAAATTCAGAATATACGTGTTCAAGAAGAGCAATAATAATAGATTATCTCACATATATAATTATCAGACGTACAGTGACTTGATGTTGCATACCTTAATCCGACGTATAGGTATCATATCGGCAACAAATACTCACTGCAAATTTACTTCTCTTCTTGACAGTACTAGTATGAGCAGATTGTGTAATTTTAATCGTTATTACAATAAAAAAATTAAAAAGTTCTATTCATTTTAGACGCTCTTCATAGCATTTTGGACATAATAAAGGTATAATCAGTTTATAACTTTTAAATAGAAAGAGTAAGGAGCTTCAAAGATATGTTACATCAATTTTCTAGAAATGAATTAGTCTATGGACCAGAAGGAACAGAAATCTTAAAGAATAGTACAGTTGCTATTTTAGGTATTGGAGGTGTTGGGTCATTCGCTGCTGAAGCATTAGCACGTACGGGCGTTGGAACATTAATTTTAATTGATAAAGATGTCGTTGATATTACGAATGTTAATCGTCAAATTCATGCGACATTAAAAACAGTTGGTCGTTCTAAGGTAGAAGTTATGGCAGAGCGTATTGCAGAGATTAATCCAAATTGTAATGTTATTCAAATGCATATGTTCTATAATGAAGAAACTGCTCCAAGATTATTCGAACATCAGATTGATTTTGTTGTTGATGCTTCAGATACGATTACATTTAAAATTCATTTAATTAAACAATGTCTACGTCGTAAAATTAAATTTATTTCATCAATGGGGGCAGCCAATAAACTAGATCCTACAAAATTTGAGATTGCAGACATTCACCAAACGTCTTATGATCCAGTAGCGAAGGTAATTCGTACAAAGCTGAAGAAAGAAAAAGTGAGTGGAAAAGTTCCAGTTATCTATTCAACAGAAAGTCCAATCATTGGACGAGAAGATACGTTAAAGGTTGTTGGAAAAGAAGATAGTGAAGTTCGTAAACAGCAACTACCACCCGCTTCAAATGCTTTTGTTCCAAGTGTGGCCGGATTAATTGCAGCAAGTTATGTGGTTCGTGAATTAACGAAGTCAATTCCAATTCGTCGTAAAGAGCACTAATAAGTATGAAGGAATGTGAGAAAATATGAAACAAATTGTTTTAGCTGGAGGATGCTTCTGGGGAGTTGAAGCATACTTTAAACGTATCAAAGGGATTATTAAAACAAAAGTTGGGTATACGGATGGTCTAACGGCAGATCCAACCTATAAAGAAGTTTGCACAGGAAAAACGCATCATGTTGAGGCTTGTGAGATTTTTTATGATGAAACGATCATTTCATTAGAACGAATTTTAGAACATTTATTTTGCATCATCGACCCGACCTCTTTAAATAAACAAGGTGGAGATATAGGAACACAGTATCGGACGGGTGTATATTATGAAGATGAGGCAGACGCAGAAGTGATTCGATTATTTATTAATCAAGAACAATTGAAGTATGAAGATGAAATTGTTGTTGAAGTTAAAAAGCAGACAGCTTTTTATGATGCAGAGGAATATCATCAAGATTATTTAACTAAAAATCCAACAGGTTATTGTCATGTCAATTTATATCGAATTCCAGAAGAAGATTTAAAAGAAGAGTATCGATCAAAATAAAAAAGATTAGCTATGAGCTAATCTTTTTAAATTAAAGTTATTTCATTTAACAAAAAATCAAGTTCTCATGTTAGAATAGAATTATTTCAAAAGAGGGAGTGAGTCCATTCGAAAATGAAGCGAATTAAAGAAGTGATTAAACAAAAGGCAAAGGAGTATCATGCTAGACGAATTTATGGAGAACGTCAAGTCAAACATTTTTTATTAGTGACGTTTGTCTTAATTCAGTTGGGATTATTCGTTGAATTTGGATATTATTCAACGATTGGTCATTTAGGACAAAGCATAGCATTTGAAATTTTCAAGGTTCATGTTATCAAATTAGGATTGATTTTAGGCTACGCTTACTTGATTGATCTATTAGTTTCATTTATTGTTGGGACGAATCCACACACAGTGAAAGAAGGAATATTTTTTCCTTTGAAGCGTCCAACATTTTTATTTAGCACGTTATTAATTTTGATGTTTTCATTAGATGCCCCTATTTCTGTTTTTTGTATGGCAATTATGGTCATGACTATTTTTTCACAAAATACAAAAAAGGGTCACACGTTTTATCATCTTCATCCTGCATTAATTGGTTATTTTATTGGAGTACTTGGAATTAAAATGACTAATTATAATTTAGGATTAACTGAACTTCCCCCGATGCTATCAGCCCCCTATATGGTAGTAACAAATGCGCTTCATCCATTGTCCTTCGATGGTTTTATTTCAGAATATTACTCGTTACAAACAGTAATCTTTGGAATCTTTGAGGGCAGTCTATGCTTTACACTCATTATTCCTTTATTACTAAGTGCCTTATTTTTAGTGAAGCGTCAAGTCATTGATTATAAAGTATCGTTTCTTTATTTAGGTGTTTACGGATTAGTAAGTATTTTGCTAGGTGTTATTTTTCAACAACCGAATTGGTTAACGATTTTGTTCTTATTAAATGGTTCGGTGTTAATAACAGGAATTTTTATTTTACCAGATATTGTTGTTTTAGATAGACATTTAATGTTTAAATATGCTTATATTATTATTTGTGGCATTTTCTCAGCCTTATTAAGTTACTTTATTCATTTTATCTTTGCGCCATATTTAGTGGTTATGCTGGTGCAACTTGTCACATTGGGGGTTGATTTTATCAAAAAAGTTATTTATCGAAAACAACTTTTAATTGCATAGTGGGTCCTAATCTTTGTTAGGACTTTTTTTATATCTAAAATAAGCATAATCATATTCTACACACTTATAATATAAAGACAATAGTAGCAATTAGTTGAGATAATGAGGTGTTAGAGATGGATGAATTTTTTAATAAACATAGTCGGATGATTCGTTATTTGCTTTATGCCATTGCCTGTTTAGTCAGTTTAGTGATCTTATTTTTATTTATTCAAACATCACCCGTTTGGGGAAGGATTTGGAGTGAAATTTGGGGAAGTTTATTTCCATTTTTTGTTGCATTTTTACTGGCTTATATTATTCATCCGCTTATTTTGTGGATTGATCGAATTCGTTTACCCCGAGTAATTTCGGTGTTTTTATTTTATGTCGTTGTATTTGGAAGTTTATATGGAATTATTTCGTGGTTTTTACCAACCATTATTAGAGAAATTCATGATTTGATTTTAAATTTACCCATTTATTTAACAGCTATTCAAAATCAATTACTAATCTTTGATGAACGAATGGGTTTAAATTTAAGTGAGATATTTTTTAGTGAATATAATACGTGGGTCAGTACGTTAACAGAGCATATTCGTGAAGTGACTGGTTTTACTTTTAACTTAATTTTTTCAATTGTCGGGTCATTAATGTTTATTGTTATTGTTCCAATTGCGTTGTTTTATTTTTTGAAAGATTATGAAAAAATTTTGAATGGGTTATTAAAGTTAGTTCCGAAACGATATCGATCACATGTTGCTTCTTTGTCTAGCTTATTAGATGATTCGTTAGGTTCTTATATTCGTGGGCTAGCACTTATTATGGTTTGTGTCTCATTAATTGCGACCATTTTATTAATGTTTGCTGGAATTGATTATGCTTTACTTTTCGGATTTTTAATTGGTTTAACTGATTTTATTCCTTTTATTGGACCCTTTATTGGTGCCATTCCTGTGATTATTTTTGCGCTCTCTATTTCCTGGAATAAGGTTATTCTTGTCATTATTATTCTTGCTATTTTACAAGCAGTTGAAGGAAATTTTCTACAGCCATTTATTATTGGACGTAATTTAGATATTCATCCTTTGTTTATTATGATTTTAATGATGCTTTCAGGAAGTTTTTTTGGTCTAAAGGGAGTATTTTTTGCGATTCCAGTCTTTTTAGTGATTCGTACGGTTACTCGATATATTCATAATTTAAAAAGTTAATAAAATAAAAGAGAGGATAATGAAGGATGTAAGGGTTATTTTTTATAAGTAAGTGATACGTAAAAAACGACATAAAACTTTCAAAAAGTACAATTATCTCTTGAAAAAATGTTTTAAAATAAATAGGTTTTTGGTAGAATTAATAACGAGTTGTTATATAGTCCCAATAATTGTTTAAATTTTTATGTTGAGTTAAAAGGATTAACTAAAAATGAAAAGGCTATTTTTTTGTTTTTCGCTATAACCTTTAAGACTTCAGCTATAATAATAAAGACTTATATAGCGGTATTTTATAGTCATTAGGAGGCTCCATATGAAAGCAAGTAAGTATATCGATCATACAGTTTTAAAACCAGAAACGACAAAAGCACAAATCTTAACATTATGTCAAGAAGCCAAAGAACATGATTTCGCTTCAGTTTGTGTTAATCCAACTTGGGTTTCTTTATGTGCAGATGAATTACAAGGAACAGATGTAAAAGTTTGTACAGTAATCGGATTCCCTTTAGGAGCAACAATGAAAGAAGTTAAAGCATTTGAAACAAAATGTGCAATTGAAGCCGGTGCAACTGAAATTGATATGGTTATCAATGTAGGTGCTGCTAAAGATGGTAATTGGGAATTAGTATATGAAGATATTAAAGCAGTTGTTGATGCTGCTAATGGAACATTAGTTAAAGTAATCATTGAAACTTGCTTGTTAACAGATGAAGAAAAAGTCAAAGCTTGTGAAATGTCTGTTAAAGCTGGAGCTCACTTTGTTAAAACATCAACAGGATTCTCTACAGGTGGAGCAACAGTTGAAGATGTTCGCTTAATGCGTCAAACTGTTGGTGAAACAGTAGGTGTTAAAGCATCAGGTGGAGTTCGTACATCTGAAGATATGAAAGCGATGCTTGAAGCTGGAGCTAACCGTATCGGAACTTCAGGCGGAGTTGCTTTAGTACAAGGAAAAGAAAACACAACAGCATACTAAAATATCATTAATTAGAGGAGTGAAGTTTATGGCAATTCCAACACCACACATTGGATGTTCTGAACAAGGTGTTATCGCAGAAACAGTTTTATTACCAGGAGATCCATTACGTGCGAAATTTATCGCGGACACATTTTTAGAAGATGTTGTTCAATTTAATACAGTACGTAATATGTTCGGATATACTGGAACATATAAAGGGAAAAAAATCTCTGTTATGGGTTCAGGAATGGGGATTCCCTCAATCGGAATTTATTCTTATGAATTAATCCACTTCTACGGAGTGAAAAACTTAATTCGTATTGGATCTTGTGGATCAATTCGCGAAGATGTTAAAATCCGTGACGTTATTATTGGAATGGGTGCTTGTACAAACTCAAATTACGCTGCACAATATGAATTACCAGGAACATACGCACCAATTGCTTCTTGGGATCTATTAAATAAAGCAGTGAATGTTGCGAATGAAAAAGGAATTGAAGTTAAAGTAGGTAACATTTTATCTTCAGATACATTCTATGATGCTCAAAAGGATTCATGGAAAAAATGGTCTGCAATGGGAGTTATGGGAATTGAAATGGAAGCTGCTGCTTTATACATGAATGCAGCTTACGCTGGAGTTAATGCCTTATGTATCTTAACGGTTTCAGATTCATTAGTAACACATGAAGTAACATCTGCAGAAGAGCGTCAAAATACATTTACTCAAATGATGGAGATTGCATTAGAATTAGCATAATTTTTCTTTCAAAAGAACAACCAGTTTTGGCTGTTCTTTTTTTATCTTCAATAAGTAGCAAGGATTGATGATTTCGCATGAATGTATCGTTAAAATGTGTATAAAATTATAGTTCTAACTGATATTAAATAAAGTAATGGTGGATTAAAAAGGATGTGAAGGAGTTTGTTTAAAAAGGTCATAAGAATTTATTTTATGATTTGTGTCCTTTTACTAGGGGCATGTCAGACTAATACGTCATCAACAACGTTAGCTTTATTAGATAAAGTAATTTTTACATTTGAAGCCAAAAAACCAATCATCATCAATCATTCCAATGAAAATCAGTCATCTTCAAATCACATAATGGATGGAACTTTTTTAAAGCCTGAAAAGCCAAGTGATCAAAATCAAGAGACTGATCATAAAATAGTTGAAGAAACGACTCCTGAAAAGCCACCTATACCTGATAAAAATGAAGCAACAGATGATGTGATAGGATTTTATGATACTACAATTGAACAAGAGGTGATTGAGCTAGTCAATGATTTACGCCTTCAACTTGGGCTTGAGGCAGTTGAACAGTCTGAGTCATTAACAACAACTGCGCGTTTAAAATCGGAGGATATGGCTAAGTATAATTACTTTAGTCATGAAGGACATTTAACATTCGCCAGTCTGGTAGAAACCTATCAAATATCCTGTCAGATAAGTGGTGAAAATATTTTCAAATCTCAAAGTCCATTACTAGTTGCCCCAGAAATTTTTGAAGCTTGGAAGCAATCACCAACTCATTATGCTAATATGACGAATGAACAGTTTACAAAAATGGGTATTGGGGTTTATGGAATTGAACAAGAGGGTGTACGAACATATTATGTCACCCAACATTTAACGGATTAAACGAAAAAATATGGAATTTTTTTGATTTAATCCTTAAAATAACCTATAATGAAGGTGCACAAAAAAAGATAGTAAATAGAAAATAGGTGGTGACTTTATGGAAGTTCGTCAATTTGATGATTTAGGTTATTCCTTAACAACAATTAAAACGGATAAATTTAAGACAAATTTAATTTCAGTTTCATTTCAATCTGAAATTAATCGTGAAACAGTAACGAAACGTTCTTTACTTCCTTATGTTTTACGTTCAGCAACAGAAAAATATCCGTCTAAAAAAGAAATTAACACGTATTTAGAATCTTTATATGGAGCCTCTTTATCGACAACAGTTGAAAAACGTGGGCAAACCCATAATATTAAGTTCTATCTTTCATTAGCGAATGAAAAGTTCTTAGGAAATCGTGAACCGTTGCTTGAAGAAGGGGTTGAGCTTTTAAAAGACGTGATTTTAAAACCATTAGTGATTGATGGTGGTTTCAAAGAACAAGTGGTTGAAATAGAAAAGCGTTTATTAAAAGAATACATTGAATCGATTTATGATGATAAAGTATCATACGCCTTACAAAAGCTTGTTGAAAATATGTGTGAAGGTGAAACTTTCAGTATTAATTCAATTGGTTATGTGGATGATTTAGAACAAATTAATGGTCAAACATTAATGGAAACATATGAACAGATGTTAAATGAAAATCAAGTGAATATTACAGTGGTCGGAGATATTGATCATGATAAAGTTTATGAAATCTTTAAAAATCACTTCGATTTTGCGCACCGTTCAGTAAATTTACAAGTCGTTGATCATCAAGATAAAGAAATCGAAGAAGTGAAGGTCGTTAAAGAAGAACAAGATATTTCACAAGGGAAATTAAACATCGGATATCGTACCCATACCCGTATTGGTGATGAAGATTATTTACCATTACTTGTATTCAATGGTATGTTCGGAGGATACGCACACTCTAAACTCTTTATGAATGTTCGTGAAAAAGCATCATTATGTTATTACTGCGCATCTCGCTTAGATAACTATAAAGGTGTGATGTATGTTTACTCTGGAATTGAGTCTCAAAACTATGAAAAAGCCCTTAAAATTATTGATGAGCAACTAAAAGATATGGTGGCAGGTAATTTTACAGATAAAGAAATTGATTTAGCTAAGAAGTCATTAATTAATTCAAAATTAGAATCAATGGATCAAGCTTCAGGAATGATGGCGCATGAAGCTTTAAATAAATTATTACCAACTCCATTAACAGTAGAAGAATGGGTAAACCAAGTGAATTCAGTGACAGCTGAACAAATTGTTTCAGTTGCTAAAAAGATTAAAGAAGATACAATCTTCTTCTTAACAGGGAAAGAGGTGACTGAGTAATGGAGTTTAAAGAATTCCCTCAACTACAAGAAAAGTTATATTATGAACAATTAGAGAATGGTTTAGAAGTATATATGTTACCTAAACGAGGTTTCAATAAGTCATTTGCAACCTTTACAACAAAGTATGGATCAATTGATAATCATTTTGTTCCAATTGGGCAAAGTGAGATGAAATTAGTTCCCGATGGGATTGCGCACTTTTTAGAGCACAAAATGTTTGAAAAAGAAGATTATGATGTGTTTGAAAAATTCTCTGCACATAGTGCCTCATCTAATGCTTTCACATCGTTTACAAGAACATGCTATTTATTCTCTTGTACGAGTGACTTAAAAGAAAACTTAACAACATTAATTGATTTCGTACAATCTCCTTATTTCACAGAACAAACCGTGGAAAAAGAAAAAGGGATTATTGCGCAGGAAATTAAGATGTATGATGATAATCCAGATTTCCGTGCTTACTACGAAATTATTGGAAATCTATTTAAAGAACATCCAGTAAAAATTGATATTGCTGGAACAGTCGAATCGATTCAACCGATTACAGCAGAATTATTATACGAATGTTATAATACGTTTTATCATCCATCAAATATGTTATTATTTGTGATTGGAGATTTCGATGTTGAAGAGATGATGGCATTAGTCCGTGAAAATCAAGCGAAAAAAGATTATAAAAAAGAAGAGCCAATTCCACGTGAATATCCAAAAGAAGAGCCTCAAGCTGTTCGTCCGGAAAGTACGTTAGAAATGGAAGTTGGAACAGCAAAAGTTTTTGTTGGAGTTAAAGATGCAAGTGCGGATCAAGATGGTAAAGATTTGCTTAAAAAGGAAGTGGCCTTAGACATTATTTTTGATTTAATATTTGGTAGCTCATCAACGTACTATGAAGAGATGTTAGATAAAGGCTATATTAATGATACGTTCTCATATGAAACAAATTGTGAATTATCATTTGGCTTCTCAATTGTTGGTGGAGATACACGTTATCCTGATGAGTTAGCACACAGTATTAAAGAAAAATTATTAACAATTCCAACGATGACATTTGATGAAACTGAATTCACACGTATTAAGAATAAAAAGGTTGGACGTTTCTTATCAGCATTAAACTCGGTTGAATTTATTGCAAACCAATTTACTCAGTATGCATTTAATGGAGTTCAATTATTCTCAATTCTAGATATTTTAGATGAATTAAGAATTGAAGATTTACAACAATTAGCAAAAGATTACTTTGTTGAAGATCGTATGAGTATCTTTAAACTTTTACCTAAACAAGCATAAAGAAAAGCTCCCTTTTGGGGAGCTTTTCTTTATAGCTATAATGAAGAAAATAAAAAAGGAGAACTGGTGGGGGGCACCAGTTCTCCGAGAGGGGAATAGTATAAGGTTGCATTGGTACTTAGCGAAAAAAGTTTGCTAAGTTCATAACCCAATACGTTTGTTTGATGAGGGGATGTAAAAAATTAAAAATGGAATGAAAAACAATAATGAAAGGAATGTATTGCATGAACGGGGGGGGTGTTCATGAATACATTTGAAATTATATCAAAATTCGACAAAATAATGTGTCCTTTCTGTGTTCAGTTATGAAAACTTACATGAACACGTTTTCTTTTGAAAAAAGAAAAAATATAAAAGGAAGTTATAAAAGATGAGCGTATATATAGATAAGTGCGCACAAATAAAGAAGTTAAAGGAGATTATTGATATGTTAAATAATGTTGTGTTAGTTGGGCGTGTTGTACGCCAACCTGAATTGATTCAAACTCAAGAAGGGAAAAAAGTTTCGACTGTTACACTGGCCGTAACGCGTTCCTTTAAAAATGCAGCCAGTGGTGAATATGACACTGACTTCATCAATATTACGTTATGGGAGGATATTGACTGTATAACATCATGAAAAAACTATATCATCAATCGTTAATTTACCAAGGGTTTTCCCTTTAGGCTCTTTATACATGGTGATTTTAGTGACGTATTTAAGAACAATACTCCTTTTATCGACTCTATCTAACGAGTTCCAAAGAGAGAGAAAATCCTTATCTTTAAAATCGAATATTTTAGGAATATCAGTTACTTTTCCCATTAATGTAGTGATTTCCAGCTCTTGCTCATTTAACTCTTGAATTCTTTTTTTGTAGTCATCTAAAGATATTAGATCATTTTCGAATGCGGTATGGTTTTTCAGTTTGATGTTTTTAATTCTATCTAATTCTTTTGCTAATTTAACTCTACTTGTGGTTGCTATTTTATTTTTAGAATTACCGCTAGATTCATTGTTAATCGAATTCAAAATGTCGGTTACATACGCAATGAACTCTTTTTCTAATTCTTCTTCCTTGAAAGTCCCACAACTGCAACCATCTAATTTAAATTTGTTTTTACACTTATATCTTAATCCATTTGGGTTCTCACCGAAAATATCGCCACCGCAGTTTGAACAAGTTAGAACACCTGAAAATAATCGCGCATTACCTTTGGCTCTTACATGGAGTCTTTTTTTGCGTTGTAGTAACTCATTGGTGCTTTGAAACACTTTATTAGACACGATAGATGGGAACACATCTTTATTGATATTGACTTCGCCATCTCTGAAGGTTACGACAAACTCTCCAATGTATGCTCTATTCTCTATTATTCTGATAATTTTAGTATGATCCCAAGGTTTTTCGATAGGTATTAAACCATCTTTTTGAAAGTCCTTTATAATGGTATCGGTACCGACACCAGAGTTATATTTATCGAATATGATTCTGACCATTTCTGCTTCTTGTTCGTGAATAACGAATTCCCCATCGACCTTTCTATAACCGAAGGGGGTTCTTCCGTTTACTTTTCCAGCTTTAATCGCCTCTTTCATACCAACAAAAGTACGTTCTCCAATTGTCTCACGTTCCCATTGTGCCATAGCACCTAACATAGTGATAAAGAATCGCCCACTAGCACTAGAAGTGTCTAAAGATTCAGTGAGAGAAATTAATTTGCAATCATTCTTATCGAATAAATCCATTAATTCATACAAGTTTTTCACGTTACGAGTTAAACGGTCTAGTTTATAGATAACAACAGTGTCGATTTTTTTCTCTTCAATATCTTTAAATAACTGCATTGCTTGTGGTCGATTTAAATCTTTAGCACTATATCCATCATCAACATATAAAATTCCATCCCAGTCGTTTAACTCAGCATATTGCTGAAGTTTTTTACACTGAGCTCCGATACTATATCCTTCTTTTGCTTGTTCATCTGTCGATACACGAGCGTATAATCCTACTTTCATTTAATCACCTCTAACTATTGAATAATTCAATTGTAGAATTATTCACCTTTTTCAAACATTTGTTTGGTTTTTATTGTCGAATTTTGAAGTTTAAGTTATAATATTATCGATTAGTGTATAAATTTGGATAAAAGAGATAACAATAACAATATATAGTATTTTTAGGGGGTTCATATGGAAGAGCATAGAAAGAAGATATTAGAAATTATCGAAAAAATAGATAATCCATTAATTCTAAAAAAGATTCTATCTTACCTCACTGGAGTAATCGAAAAAGACCGAGATTAATTCTTGGTCTTTTTTTTATTACATATCTTTAAGGATTTCATCAACCAATCCCTCGATAACTCGCCAACCATTATCATCTAACTTTAATAAAGCTTTGATGATTTTAGTTCTCGTTTCATCCTCATTAGCATTAATAGAAAATTTACCCATTAGATATTCTAGTTCATCTATTTGTGGTTCGGGTTTATACATTTCACCTTCTCCGGTTAATAACCATTCTTTGTTTATGTTGAATTTTTCGCAGATGTCGTTAATAGTTCGATCTGACGGATTTCGCTGACCTGTTTCTATAAGATATATAGCAGTTCTTTTTAAATTGATTTCTTGAGCGAAAGTCTCGCGACTCATATCCAAGTAATCTTCTCTAAGTTTCTTTATATTTTCATTAATCGACATACAATCACCTCACATTAATATTATAGCTAATTCGTTAACTTGTAAACATAAAAGTCGAAAAAAATATTAAAACTTGTTGACTTGTAACTTTTTAGGTGTTATTATTTGTTTACAAGTTAACGAACTTGTCGGAATTAGCAAAAGGAGGAAGAGAAATGAGTAATATCAATATTAAACCTTTTCACTCAAAAGGTTATGAAAATACAGAATTAATTAAAGTAACAATGAATGAACAAGGACAACAATTAGTAAGTGGTCGTGAATTGCATGAGGTGTTAAAAGTTCAAGGGGATTTTACCCACTGGGTGAAAAAGCAACTTGAAAATGTGGATGCCATTGAAAATGGGGATTTCACAAAGGTCGTCTTTAAAAACGAGCTTTCGAAAACAGGGCAAACAACACACGATTACATTTTAACAATAGACATTGCTAAAGAAATTTGTATGGTTGTTGGAGTTGCACCTCGAACGAATGAAGAAACACGACAGCTAAGTAAGCAAGTTCGTAAATACTTCATTCAATGCGAAAAAACATTGCATAATCCATATGCTAATCTGTCGCCGGAGTTACAAATGTTAATTAAATTAGAGCAAGGGCAGACAGTGCTTAGTCAAAGAGTGGAGGAGCAGAAACAAGATATCGTCGAGTTTAAACAAGAGTTCCAAAACTTCAAAGAGGAACAGTACATCGCTCAAGCACAATGTAAAGAAATTAGCAACCGAGTTAAATCGTTAGGTACTAAGTTGTTAGGTGGTAAGAAGAATTTAGCTTATCAAGATAGTTCGCTACGTTCACGAGTTTATATCGATATCTATAGTCAAATTCATAGAGAATTTGGAGTTAAAAGTTGCGCTGATATCAAGTGTAAAGATTATAGCGCAGTATTCAGTGTCATTCATAATTATTCTCTGCCAATGCACTTATTAAATGACATTGAGTATGCAAATAATCAAATGAGTTTAGAGATTTAAGGAGGGGTAGAAATGACTAACATTCGATTAGCTATTTCGTATTCTAAAGGGTACGAAAAAAATCAACTGATTCAATCTCAAAGGTATCGCCAGTTGTTTGTTAAGAAGAAATTATCATTAAAATCGCGTTACAAGGTACTTCCTCAAGTTGTCCAGCAGATAAAAAACACAAAGGATAATATTAGCATATTAGAGATTGAGAAAGAGCAACTTATGAATACTCGCAATAAGGTGGTCGACGGTAAAGGTTTATCAGTATTAAATCAAGAAATATCTTATCATTACAAGCGGTTAGGAGAGTTAGAAAATTTCGCAGATAGCTTAAGAGGTGAGATTAAGAATCTTGAGAGTGATATGTTTGTTTTAGTTGATTTGGGCGATAGTTACTTAAGTACCCATCAAAAGATACAGCTACTTGGTGGGGGTGTAAAAAAAGCTCAAGAAATCATTAAGTCTTGCTTAGAGCGTGAGAAAACTTCACCGACTGAAACAATCCCATTCATGGAATTAGTTATGCACCATACAGAATACCAGTGGAATAAACAACGTGAACGTGATTGGGTTGATTGTGAGATTTGGGAAATGCCTGTGTTTGAAGCGTGTATGAATGAAACGATACGAAGAATGCACGATTACAAGCAGGAAACAGGAAGATGTTTTATGACAGAATTCATGGAAGATCACGCAAAAGCGAATGATAAAAAAGTAGTCCAGAAACAAACGGAGTACGGAATGGTTATGACGTTTGAGGAAGATATAAACACAAAATACGAACGTGACGGAAAGATTATCATCTTAAACACTGCAGTAAATTCTAAAGCTTAATAAGGAGGAATTTGAATGAATGCAATGACATTAGAAGAGAAATCAAACATTGTATCAAAGTTATTAGTTGCTATGGATATTATTCCGCAAAATCAACAAGATCAGCTATCAGGGATTATCATTGGATATTCTATGGCGAGTGAATTAATGGTTAAAGGAGCGGGGGATAATGCCTAAAGAAAAGAAATACGTTCCAGTAACTAGCGGAACCATGCACAGTTTTGCTTATGAAGTGTATGTCTTAGCAACCGCAAATGAGTTAGTGAAGGAGTTTGGGATTACTAAATACGAAGCGATTAAGCAAGTTAAAGAAGGATTGCCTAAAGAGCAGTGTGTGGTAACTGTTCGCGAAGATATGGTGGGAGATATTGGTGCCGGTGTGGCGGTCTAATCGCAACGGTCGTATCCCACGAGATTTATTCTTCGAAGTCTACGGAATTTAAGGAGGGAAGTTATGCAAACATTAGGAGTTAAACCATCGATGAACATCATGATGCATTCACAAGAAACAATGGAGGTAGTGATTAATCGTAAGATTGAGTTTGTCTATTCGAAGCAAACGAAATGGGTGAAAGTGTTAATTCCAAGTCTGTTCTCAAAATTCGATGGGAAATGTCTATTTGATGAGTTCCAGTGCGAGATTGAGAGTTTGCCGGAATTAGAGCGTTTGGCGGTTAATTATTATTTGGATAGAGTAGATGAATTTAAGGAGGAAATGAAATGAACAAAAATAAATCAACAGTAACAATCACAAGCGAAGGTATCACAACTACGGTAATCAGTAAAGAAGGTATTTCAATCATCAACGAAGACTTGGGAGAGATTTTATTTAAATTAAGTAATGAAAAAACTCCCCAAGATGTGCGAAATCAAGGAGAGTTAGTAAAGGTAACTATGCAGATTGATGGTAAGCAAATTGCCGAAGTGATTACTCAACGATAAATTCTTTATTCATTGATTCAAGAAGATGGTTGTATAGATTTATGTACATTTTGAACATATCGACACTTACATTTCCGTTTTCGTCAACTGAACAACCGTCGATATAGATACTAGATGGTGTTTTTAATAACTGTTGAAGAGTTGCGATTGCCAGATCATGAGCTCTTTGTTCGTTCGAAATCATTTTATTCCTCCTTTCTATTCTAAGATACTTGAATTTTATCAAAAATTATCGAAAAGAGGTGTCGGGATATGTCGAAGTTCAAAAAGATTTTGAAAGAAAAAGGAGTTACGCAACGACAATTAGCAAAAGAGGTAGGAATGTCATATCAAATGATTTGTATGTATGCAACTGGAAAGGTTGATATGGGTTCAAAAAAGTTATTTAAGATTGCAAAATATTTAAACGTTCCAATGGAGGAACTAATTGAGGAGGAATAACAATGAGTGTTTACGATGTCGTGGAATGCCCTTATTGTGGTTATGATCATGATTTAGATGGATATGAGTTCGATGGAAGTAACGAAATAGATATCGAGTGTGAATGCTGCGAAAAAGAGTTTGAGGTAATCCGTGATTGGATTCCAAGTTATAGCTCCCATTCAATTGAATATACAACTTGTGAGTGCTGTGGAAAAGTAGCGAGAGATAGTGATACTTATATTTTTGGAGCTAAAGATTTGTGTCTAACGTGTCTCGCTAAACATTACATAGAATGGTTAAAGAGAAGTAAATAACAATTAAATTTTTAAAATTATTTAGGAGGAAAGGTAACGGATTTAACTGATTGATTATTAGGGATATTCTTTCTGTTTTTGGTAGCTGGAACGCTAGGAATTATTTTTTGGATATGTGCAACGCTAGGATATTAAAAAATATCAGCTTATATTAAAGAATTAGCAAATCTTCTAATTTTTAATAGAGGTTAAAAATCGACGTTTTAAGAGTATTTGAGGTTGAAGTAGTATATTTTATCGAATTTTGATTTCAAGTTCCTTATACGAAGAAAAAACAATGAATAACGGAGGGGTTAAGATGGGAGTTTTAGATATCCATACAACAATGAATAAAGTCATTATATTTGGGATCTTATTTATCAAAGAATCGAATACCGTTCAAATCTGTCCTCATGGGACTTTAAAAGAGGTGGTGAGGTTAAATATTCAAAGTATTGGAGACTTACAACGATTTGCGGTGGAGTGGTATTACAAGAATATTTATCATCAAAATTTTGGCGGGCGAGAGATGGCACCTTATGAGGTTGTGCTGAGAAATTACTAGGAGGTGCTGTATGGAGAGATTAATTAGTCGCTTAGACTATGATATTAAAACCTTTGTTGAAAGGTGGATGGAGGGTGACAGCCGAGTTCATTGGGTACCTCTATCACAGTTTGGGATATTAGAGCCATTAGGGGAGGATGAGTTAGAACAGATATATATCAGCATTCAACATATTGAGAAAATTACTCAAGATGAAGATGGAATGTTGTATATTACAGTGGATGAGCCTACTCTAAAAGCGCATCTTGTGGTTCGCTTGGATAATTGGAAAGAACGTAGCGATCTAAAAGAATTCGGTCGTTATGAAAGCCGTGGGGTGATTTAATGAGCAACAAAAAATATTACTGGTTAAAGCTTAAGAAAGATTTCTTCAAGCGTCATGATATTCAAATCATCGAGAATATGCCGAATGGGAAGGATTATGTGTTGTTCTATTTGAAGTTATTAGTTGAAAGTGTAGATCATGAAGGTGGGTTAAGGTTTAATGAGACAATCCCATACAATGAACAGATGTTAGCGACCATTACTAACACTAATGTAGACACTGTCGTTAATGCTATGAAGCTATTTAAAGAGCTTGGAATGGTTGAGATTCTTGATGATAAGACGATTTATATGAATGAAGTTAGCAAAATGCTAGGTGCTGAGACATACTGGGCCCAAAAGAAGCGTGAAGAACGTCAGAAAAATAAATTACCGCAACAAGAAGCGCCTAAAATTGGACATTGTCCAACTAGTGTCCAAACTGAGTCCAACGTGTCCAACCAAGAGATAGAGAAAGAGATAGATATAGATAAAGAGTTAGAGATAGAGTTAGATTCAGAGAAAGAGAAAAAGAATAATGTCGCGCAGAGCGCTCCTGTTTCTTCAACTGAACACCTTATTGATGAAGTTATTCGTTATCTAAATCTGAAAACCAATAAAAACTTTAGGACTACAACTAAAGAATATCGAAAATATATTAGTGCATGTATTAAACAAGGGGCTACAGCTGAACAGTTTAAATATGTCATAGATGTGAAATGTGCTGAATGGCTGCATAACGAACAAATGAGACAACATCTAACTCCAACGACACTGTTTAGAGAAAGTAATTTCGATAAGTACCTTAATCAGCAAATGCCACAAAACAAAAAGACACTAAGAAATTTAGCGTCTACAGGTCAGATTGATTTGAGTGATGTATTATGACACAAGTTGAATTTACAAAAGGTATGACACTTCTTACGGTTGCTTATCCAAAATTTGAAGTGGATCAAATGACAATGGAAGTTTGGTACTCATTCTTTGAAGATATTAAAGCCGAAGTTTTTATAGCAGCTGTTAAGTCATTCGTAAGAAATTCTAAATTCGCTCCAACAGTTACAGAGTTGCTTAAGCATTGTGAAGAGTCGAAGATGATTATCCTAAATGACACGCTAAAGCTCATGTATCAACAAGGTTACTTTCATCAAGGAGTAGATGACAACCAAGCATATCGAAACTATGAGAAAGCTAATCAGTGGCTACAACGAGGTACTGAACCAGAGTGGCTTAAAGAAGATATGCGCAGGTATAGACGTATGCAATTAGGACAACAGGACCAATTAAAACTCAATTGAGAGGTGGTGATACAAATGCTGTATGCACAAAAAAGAGCACAAACTGCGGCAACAGTTCATGCTCAAAAGAAGAATTATTTTTTGCGAGATAATTCATTCACAGTATACAGTATGTGCAAAAAATACGCAATTTATTCGTTGAAAATATAAAAAATTAGACATTTATTTCAGGAGGAAGAGTGATGAAAAAGATCACTTTTGTAACACAAATCGAACACGTTGACTTAGGGAAGTTAGTATCTCGTTATCCAGGAAGTAAGACGTTGTTCAAAATTATAGATTCAAGCACAGTTAAAGTAACGATTTTTAAATAATCAGGAGGAAATGAGTATGGAACGTAAAATTGATGAATTAGGTCGTGTTTTAATCCCAATAGAAATGAGAAGGATGCTAGGCATTGAAGCAGACGATGAATTATTTATTGGCATGAAAGATGGAAATTTATACGCAACAAAAGAATTTGTTGAAGGATTTATTAAGCGTAGAGTCGATTTTTTATCTCGTGTAGTGATTCCAATCGAATACAGACGAGTATTATCTTTCGGTGATGGAACTAAGGTTAATATCACACTCGAAAAGGACCGAGTTAAAATTTCTAAAATCAATGCTTACTGCACATTCTGTGCTAGCAGTAAAGATATCAAATATGTTAAAGGTGTTCGCGTATGTCAATCTTGCATTGATGAAATCAAGTCGAGTGATTTTTGGGAGGCAGTGGAATGATTCAGTACGGAACAAAGTCTAGAACACCATTTGCTACATTTAAAACGATTATGGATGCATTTAAGCAACGTGCTGATTTACTTGCAGAGCAAACGTGGTTAGAGTTTATCATCTTTCAAGTACCAGCTATGGAGTTGAGTAAAGAGGATATGATGGACCTTAGCTTAATGGTGGTAAAGCGTGTAAATGCAATTGTTGAATTTAATTTTAAAAAAGATGATGAAATCATCGAAGTCACAATAAGACGAGTTATGGGGAGTAAATAATGAGTAAACCAACTTTAAGTCAAATTATTGAGTTAATTAAAAACAATTCTAAATCAATTGGAGTCGTGTGTGATGGTGCGTATGAGTATATCGAGTGCGCTGTTGCAATCGAAAAATTTGGTGACGTTGAAGTTAAAGAATTAGACTGCTCAGTACACACTATCGCTAGCACAAGAGAATTGACCTATAACACGACTTCTGTTGGTTGGGTTATTCATATATAGGGGAGCGTGTTAAAGTGGCTGTAATCGACGTTAAATGCGAATGCGGGCATAGTTTTAAAGCAGAGTTCGACAAAGATGATGAAATTTTATTCTGTGAAGCGTGTGGGTCGTTAGTCATTAACGATCTCGCTTCTGAAATTGAAGATAAGATTGAAAGAGTTAATCAGATTAAATTTGAGATTGATAAGTTGAAAAAAGAAAAGGAGAAATTGGACTTAGACATTCGCATCGGACTTGAAGGAGCGCCAGTTGGTATTGGCAAGAGATATCAAGTGAAATATTCAAGCTATGTGACGAAGAGATTTGATAGTAAAAAATTTAAGCTAGAGCATGAAGATTTATACGATAAATTCACGTATGAGAGTGCAGCGGACAGAATCACGATTAAGGAGTTGAAATAATGGGAGAGATTAAGAGTGTTAGTAATGTGTATTCGAAGATGCAAAATATTCGTTGTCAACTATTAGAGGAACCGTTAGAAAAGAGTGGGAATAACAAGTTTGCTAATTTTAAGTATTTTGAATTAAGTGATTTTTTACCTACTATCACTAGACTATTGAAAGAAAATGGATTATGCAGTTGTGTTACTTTCACGGATGTTGAGGCAAAATTAGTGATCATCAACGTTGATAAACCAGAAGAGAAACTTGAATTTACGTCACCTATGTCAACGGCTGCTGTGGCTAAGAATGGAAACGAAGTTCAAAATCTCGGTGCTGTTCAGACATATTTAAGACGATATCTTTATGTTGCAGCTTTTGAAATAGTGGAGAATGATGGGTTAGATGCGGCAACAGGAACTACGCAATTAATAGAGAAGTTATTGAAAGAAACAGGAACTAATCGTCAAGAGTTTTTAAGTTTTTTATTTAAGGAGTTTGGAGTTAAGAAATTGGATGATTTAACTCCTCGACAATCAGAATGGGCAATCAAAACCTTAGAGAAACGTTTAGGTGATAAAGTTGAGTAATCTGATGCAACAAGCTGTATTTAGCAATTATAAAGAGACCGATGAGGGTTCGTGGTTTATTGCCCACGTACCCGGATGGTTTGCACCGAAGCAGATTATTAAAAAGTGGATGAATGGAGCTATCAGATTTGATGATGGACGTTCCATCTCGGCAAAACAAAGAAAATTATTATATGCATTGTTCAAGGATATTTGTCTTTATACAGGGTATGAAGTTGAAGAATTGAAAGAGTTGTTGAAGATAGAGTTTATGATTGATAAAAATCGTGACTATTTCAGTTTATCGAATGTAGAGATGGAGATAGCGAAAGAGTTCATCGAGTACGTCTTGGAGTTTATGTTCTTGTGGGACGTACCAATTAACCCGAAAGTTGTTATTTTAGCAAGAGAAGTCAATAATTTCTTATATTTATGCCTGGTGCATCGTAAATGTGCGGTATGTGGTTGTAAGGCAGACATTCACCACCACGAAAATCTAGTCGGTATGGGTATGGATAGAGCAAGACATAATCATGAGGACTCGAAATATATCGCCTTATGCAGGGTTCATCATAACGAGTGTCATAACTTAGGGCACAAGACTTTTGAAAATAAATATAAGCTTACAGCGATTAAGTTGAATGAGAGAGCGATTAAGGAGTTAAGGATTTAGGAGGAAGATGAATGAATCGTCCGTGTTACGGTTGTTTAAATAGAAAGGTAGGTTGTCACAGTATTTGTGACGCCTATCTAAAATTTGAAGCTAAAAACAAAAAGCAACGTGATGAAAGAGTAGCGAGAACGTTAGCATTAACAAACCCAGTGTTAAGAGAGGCTGGTACAGAAAAGTTAAGAAAGAGGGCAGGGCATTGATGACAATTAATGAGTATAAAAGTAAAAATGAGTTAACAAATGGTCAATTAGCTGACTTATTAGATGTTTCTGAAAGTAGCATTGAAAAATATTTAATGGGAGATGCAACAAGTGCGGCTGTTGCTAAGAGAATGTCTAAGTTAGGAATAGAGCATCCATACCGACGTGGTCATGTTAAGGGTGGAGATGATGTTCCGGTTGAGGAGCATAAGCGTAAAAAAGTTAAGAGTGAGTTCGACAGTAAATTTCTTAAAGAGTATCAAGTTGTGATCGTTAGAGAATTTGGTAACACAATCGTTTCGAAAAAGCATAAGCCAGAAGAAATCGTCAGTGAGTTTGCGAAATTCGGGCTGAATGTTAAAGTAAGAGATTTTGAAAATAAAACTTATGAAGGTTGGAATACACATTATGTCGTAGAGTTAGTTGGAGGAGAGTTGTGAACGGAAGAGGAAGTAACATCTGCAGAAAAGCTGTAAAAGTGTTTGGGAAAGATGTGCAAGAGATGATGTTCATTGAAGAGTGTGGTGAGTTATTCCAGGCGTTGTCTAAAAAACGTCGAGGGTTTGAATCAAATATTGCAGAAGAGATTGCAGATGTTGAAATCATGTTAGAGCAATTGAAACACATTCATAAGTGTCATGGTGAGGTGGAACACTGGAAAGAGAAGAAGCTTATGCGACTTTGCGGACGTATTGAGGAAAGAAGATAACGAAAAAGTAGCATAGTGTGAGTTAGTCTCCGATTTGCTGCTAAAAATATAGTTTTAAGAGGTGATAACTGGTGCTGAGTATAGGATATAAATTAAGAATGACAAACGGGGATACATTTTATATAAAAGCTGATGGAGATATCGATGCTGTTGCAATGTGGGTTACTAAAAACTCGGATGGTCATGGGTTTACAGTTGATGATAACGGTACTTATATAAGAATTAGAGATATTGTTAGTATAGAACAGTGTGACAAACAAAAAGTCCCAGAAAATTGTTCAACGTGCATTCATTGGGAAGATGATGAGGACAGTAACGACTTTAGTTGGTGTTGGGAAAAAGAACATCCCACATTTGGGATAGAAGAGTGTGATTGTTACAAACAAAGATTTTTCTTAAAATATTTGAATAATAAAAAGTAAATTAAAATTGATGGTTTAAGAGGTGAATCTATGAACGTTAAAGAATTTGATGTGTTTATGATTGTTTTCGTTGCTGCGTTTTTGCTCCTTGCATTTTGTTTATCAATGGGTGATGGTTCAAGTGATTATATAAATGCTAACAGGTATAGCAATTGCATAGACAAACTTTCTGATAATGAAAAACTAAGTTTTGACGAGATGAAAGAGGTCTGTAGTCAGTATTTAAAGTAAATAAAATTGATGTTTAAAAAGGTACAGGTTTAATCGCCTGTACCAGTAAGGAGGAAGGATGAGAATTGTTGTCGAACGATCTGAACATGGAAATCAATCTGTGTGTAATGATTGTGGTTATGTCATCAAACCGTTAGAAAAGTATTTCTTATGTCAATTAGGATATACGCATAAAGGATTCTATATGTGCAAAAAATGTATGGCAGACTTCGTAGACGATATAGAGGTGCTTAGTGAGGTCAAAAGAAAGCGATGGTTTTGATCAGATTAGAGTATAGATTTTAAAGTCATTTAAGGAGTGATAAAGTGGCGAAGTGGAAGATTGATGGATACACGTTTAATTTAAACGATGATGATTTGGATATTAATTTTGATATTGATGCTCAATCTGGATTAGTAGAAATATCGGCATCTGACAATAATGGATACGACAATAAAATATACATTAAACGTGAAATAGCACTGTGTTTGGTATTGTGGTTAAAAAGCAGATTGAGTGAATAAAATTAGACTTTTATTAATGTTTAGGAGGGGATAGAAATGCGTAAATTTTTATTTCAATGGTTTGAAGGTAAAAATGATGTATTTGAAGAAGAATTTGAATTTGATAATGACGTGACTGATGAGGAAATAGACGCTGAATATCATGAATGGTTATTTAACCACATCGATAATCGTCATTGTATGAAAGAAATAAAGTAAATAAAATTAAATTTTTATGTACGTTAAGGATTGGTGAAATTGAATGAAGAAAGAATTAAGAAAACAGCTATTTCATTGTTATTTCAAATTATTGATACTTCATCTTACAAATGAACAAGTATTTGGTTATGTAAAAAATGAAGATAAAATATTTGATGCAAAACTTGAAATAAAAGAGATAAAACGTGAATTAAAGAGTAAATAAAATCAGACGTTTAAGCATATTTAAGGAGGAAAAAGAATGGGATTAGAATGTTGTCGTTATTGTGGGTATGAAATGGAAGAGGGAATGCTAAACGAGTGTGAGAATTGTGGCACATTATACTGTGAATATTGTACTTGTTGTGAAGAAGAATAAAATTAAATTTTTATAGATATTAAAGGAGGAAGTAAAATGGGTATTGATTATTATTCTTGTGAAAGATGTGGAGAAGGATTTCCAGATGTAATTGATTACGTTTATTGTGAGTGTGGTAACGTGTGGTGTTGCGTTGAATGTGCATTAGAAGATGGATTTAAGTATGGTATTGAAATAGATGAAGATGGGGAGAAAGTGGACAGCTTTGACGGTGCTACTTGCAAATATTGTCGTAAGGAAGATTTTAATGATAGTGAATTATTAGAATATTCACTTGTATTACTTAAAACGACAAGAGAGCAACTTGTTACGAAATTAAAGAATAGTAAATAAAATTGATGACCTATGAGGTGAGAGTATGAATATTATCGAGATTTTGAAACTGAGAAATTCCTATTTAAAAGTAATGGATGAACAAAGACAGAGAGAGTGGTTGAATAAAGTAAATTCAAGACCAAGAAAGAAACGAAAATAAAGATTATTTAAGGAGGAAGAAAAACAAAGTGAGAAAGTTACGTTTTTAGATGTTGAATTTGACTTTAATCAGTTCGATAGACCGGACGACTCATATCTAACAACAGTTAAGGAAAATTCCCACATTAGATATAAATATTACGTCGTTGAACCCAAGTTAACAGGAACAATATTCGCTAATTTGAAAGATAATACGATAGCGGATAAAGCTACCATTTACGAAAATAAAACAACAGACCAAGCTTATAACTATTTGGTTGATGGAGAAGGATGCTTATGGTTGTTCTGGATAGTATGGATCACGCTAACCGGTGGAGTGATATACGGATTTTATTACTTGGAAAACGAGTGGTTATATTAAAATACAAATTTTAAATACATTAAGGAGATGTATATATGAAGTTTAAAGAATTTTGCAAATGGTGTAATGATAGAGCGTATGATGGACGGTGGGGTATGTCCGAAGCGATTATTTGTGTAAAAATATATGAGGAAATTATGAAACTTTGTTTTTGGAAACGTGAAAAAGTGTGGCAAGATAAGTATGCCAAGCAAGTTTATAAAGAAATTATTAAGCCCACAAATACTCGCATAGATTTTCACTTGCAATTATTAAAAGATGAAAAGTAATTAAAATCAGAATTTTTAGGGGTGAGAGTGTGAAGGCAAAAGAAATTTTACAAGAGTATTCAAGAAATCTAAAGCGTGTGGCGATGTTAGAGTATGATTTGAAGTGCATAGATAATCAAACTCTAATCAAAGTTACTGATTATAGTCAGGATCATGGTGGTAATGGTGGTGGCATTGAAGATAAATACTGGCGCCGTATTGAAGAGAAGAAAATGATTGAATTGGAGTTGTCTGTTTTAAGACCTGATATTGCACGAGTTGAAAAGGCGTTAGATTTAATTCGAACGACTCATCCTCAAGAGTGTGATGCTATGCTACTGCGCCATGTGAGAAATAAGAGTAATCCAGCAATCGAGATAGCTTTAGGGATTAGTGTTAATACTATTACAAAGAAGATAAGATGTGCTGAGTCAGAGTTAGAAATGTTGTATAAAAGCGCGGCGTGATTTTTTTGTGAATTATTTGTGATTTCATTGTGAAAATAAAAGTGCTTAAGATGATATTATGATAGTGTCATTAACGCGACGGAATGAGTGGTTAGGTCTTATTACTCACAATAATATGCATTAACCGCAATACTGAAATCGAGTTGATCGCAGAGGGAGAAATCCCTCGCTCATGCTCCTTTAGCTTAATTGGTAAAGCTATCAGCTCATAACTGATAAGATGTAGGTTCGAATCCTACAAGGAGCACCAAAAACTTTTTGTAAGTCGCGAGGTATTTAAACTGTACGCGCTGTATCTATGGTCGCTTAAGATTGTCATAGATAATTCCTTTGTGAGTTGGAGGTAAGACTCTGGAGATTGGCATCCCAGTCGAACGGTTTGCAGAGTTATCCGAAAAAAACTACTGTATAGCTATGTGTAGACGTATACACGCGTTTCTTTCTATGTATTGTAGTGACATAGACACCTCTTGCCGAATTGACGCCAACAGGTGAAAAAACTTCCCACTCGCTACAACGAGGGGCTTCCCGGATTGAAGTTTTAAAAGTTTTATAAGACCGTTTTGTAATTAGTAGATAATGCTCATATGGTAGAGCAACATGATTAAAATGTATGCTGTAGGTTCGAATCCTATAATGAGCACCAATGTCGTTATAAAGGCTGTAATAACAAGTTGGACATCTAATCAAACCTTTTTATTGAGCCTCTTATGAGGCACTTGTCGTGATAGCTTATACAGGTTAAAGCGTAGGTAATCCAAAACCTAAGAAGTTGGTTCAATTCCAATAAACGACTCCAAATAACATGGGGAGAAATCCTCGCCATCAAGGTTTTTTGTTGTATTTAGTGTGAACAAGAAGCTACAACGGTTATTGAGTAAGTGAATTGATGTTTCTTGGCGGGAGCGATCAATTCGCGGATGTGAATGTGTGAAAACATAGTTTTGACTTGTTTCTTTACCAGTGGCTGGTGGAGCATGTTGGTGTTACCTTCTTTAATGAAATAAAACTTTTGTTAAGTATTTTTTAACACTGTGGTTATCCTTTTTGATAACCACTAAAATGTCTGCGTAGCTTATGTTAGTAAAGCGCCCCAGAAGTTGGTGCAAATCCAACCGCAGGCATCCCCTAACTTAACCTAAAGTCTCTTCAAGTCTTTAGGCAAATATCTCTTTTCATCCCAATATTTATAAAATATCACCTGTTTTATAAGTTATAGGCACACGGAAACGTGTGTTTTTTTATTTGCTATGATGAAAGAGGTGGAATAATGAATAATGATTTAGTAAGGGTTTGTGAGTTAATTGCAAACGGAGAAGAAAATAAAGTTTATAAACTTCAACTTTGGAGAAGAAAAAGAGCGGCTATATTAAAGCGTGATAATTACGAGTGCCAACATTGTAAGAGAAAAGCATGGCGTAGAAAGATTGTGAAGGCTACGCATGTGCATCACATTAAAGAGTTGAAGTATTATCCAGAGCTTGCGTTAGATGATGATAATCTAATCAGTCTTTGCTTTGAATGTCACGAGGAACAACATGATCGTAATGAGAACAACAGGAAGCAACCTAAATTCGTTAATGAGGAAAGATGGTAGTCTATAGATAGCCCCCCATCTAAAAAAATCGCAATTTTTCGGATTCTCTGAGGTCGGGGCTATGAGGTGACAAGAAATATTTGTTTCGCGCACGAAAGATTTTTTTAAAAGGTTGCAGTAGGAGGTGTTATTTTTGGAAAAAGGAAAAATTAGAAAATCGGCTCAACGCATGTTTGAAAAAGGTAAGTCGTATTCGGAGATTTCTAAAAAATTTAACATCTCTGAAAGCACCTTAAAATCATGGAAAAGGCGAGATGGTTGGCAACGTGCAACCCCCACTGAAAAAAAGAGCGCAACCCCCTGTGAAAATAAAAAGGTTGCACCTGAGGAGTTGCAACCGAAAGAGAACGATATAGAATACAATCGTATTAAGACTAATTTGCTATCTCAGCTTAAAAATAAAGGCGCTCATGAAGATGCCTATATCGATTTAGTCAATGATTATATGTCAATGTGGCGAATCAAAAACCAGTTAATCGCCGACATAAATTCAAGAGGTGTTCAGGTTAAAACATTCAACAGTCACGGTCAAGAAATTTATAAGAAGAATGACAGTATCGTTGAGTTGCCTAAGTATAATTCGCAAATGTTGAAATTATTGAATGACTTAGGGTTGAGTGCTCATGAAATCGATAGCGGTGATGATGATGACATCTAATAAGTACACATACAATCCTTATATCGACAAATACATTGATATGGTTGAACGTGAAGAAGTTAAGACGAATGAAGATATTAAGCTATTAATTGAATTGGTCAAAAAGAAACTAAGTCCTCCTAACAACATCATCATCAAACATGAGATGATTGAGACAGGAATAAAAAAAATTAATGAGTATTTTCCGTTCAAACTGTTACCGTGGCAAGAATTCACGTTTGCTTTATTGCATGCATATTATGAAGATGATACGTTAGTGTGGGATACATTCTTATTAATGATGGGGCGTGGAGCAGGAAAGAATGGTTTTATTGCAGCTTTATCATTTTACTTCACAACTACTTTTCATGGAATCAAACAATACAATGTTGATATTGTTGCAAATAGCGAGAACCAAGCCAAAACATCATTTGATGATGTGTATAATGTTATTGAAGATCATCCTAAGTTGCAAAAGGCGTTCTATCGGACAAAAGTTGAGATTAGATTTAAAAAAACTGATTCATATATACGCTATAACACAAGTAATGCTCGAACCAAAGATGGTTTACGTTCGGCATGTGTTATCTTTGATGAAATACATGAATTTGAAGACTATAAAAATATTAAGGTATTCCGTTCTGGTTTGGGGAAAAAGAAAAATCCTCGAACCTTTTTTATTACCACTAACGGAAACGTGCGTGGTGGCGTATTAGATGATTATTTGGAGCGTTCTCGTGATATTTTGCGTGGTGAAAATAAAACATCTAAAATGCTTCCTATCATTTTTAGATTAGATTCAGAAGATGAAGTTCATGATTTTTCAAATTGGGAAAAAGCCAACCCATCACTTCCGTATTTCAAAGATTTACGAATAACGATGGAGCAAGAATATTATGAAATGCAAGACCAACCACAAATGGCTATTGAATTTATGACTAAACGTATGAACTTGCCTGCACAAGAGTCTTATAGTGTTGTAGCTGAGTGGGAAAAAATCAAAGCGACAGACCGAGAAATTCCGGATTTAAAAGGCCAAAAGTGCATTGGAGCGATTGACTATGCTTCTGTTCGTGACTTTTGCTCAGTCGGATTGCTATTCAAGCATGGTGATGAACGAGTGTGGATTCAACATACATTCATTTGTCATTTAGCGTTAAAATTAGAACATAGAGAGTTTAAGTTCGACATTGAATTAGCAAGACAAAAAGGGCTGTGTACAATTATTTACGAAGATTCAATCAATGAGAAGTGCGTCGCCAATTGGTTTTTAGAACAGGCTAAGAAATACAAAATTTTAAACATTGTCTGTGACAGTTATCGTAAAGCAATCTTAACGGCGGCCTTTAGTGAAGCTGGATTGCCTTTAAACGAAGTTCGTAACGGAAGTATCACGCATAATAAGGTTTATCCATTAGTTGAAAAGCTATTTGCTGATGAAAAATTAATTTTTGGTGACGACATGATGATGCGTTGGTATACAAATAACGTGTATGTTGATACTGATCCAAAAGGAAATAAAACATATAAAAAAATAGAGCCGGTGTTGAGAAAAACAGACGGCTTTTTTGCTTTCATCCATGCAATAAGTAAAGATGAAGAAATACCAGTCCCTAAAAAATTAACATTCTTTAAATGCAAGACTTATTAGAGAGGGGGTGAAAGAATGGCGGTAGTTATTGATTGGATTAAATCTGCACTTTCAAGTGATAAAGAAAGTTCATTTAATAAAACGATGGAAGGAAGTTGTTATACGGATACACTTCCAGCACAGATTTATTATAAAGAGTTAGCTATTCAATCCTGTGTATCGATTATAGCAAACGCCCTAGTCATGAGTGAATTTCAAACATTTGAAAAAGGGATTGAGCAACGCAAAGATATTCATTATTTACTCAACGTAGCACCAAATAAAAATCAAAATGCAGTTGAGTTTTGGCACGAGGTCATTACAAAACTTATCTATGATAATGAATGTCTAATCGTCATGTTAGATGATGAGTTGTTCGTTGCTGAAGATTTCCATCAAGATGAATATGTCTACTATCAAGATGTTTATTCTAATGTTAGCGTTAGAGGTCTTCCTATCAATCGAAAATTCCAAGATGAAGAAGTTTTATATTTAAAACTAAATGATAAGAACGTAAAAAAAGTCATTGATGGATTATACAGCGATTACAGTCAGTTGCTTGTTGCGGCGATTAAGGGCTATAAGAAGGCAAATGGCTTCAAAGGAATTCTTAAAATTGATGGTCAAATGCCGACAGATGATGAGAGTGTAGCACAACTAGAGGAAATGTTAAATGTTCAGTTCAAGCAATATATCGAAAACGATAATGCCATCATGCCATTGTCTGATGGTATGGAACTGAAAGAATCTGATTCAAATAAAGGTGTATTGAAAGATACTCGTGATATTAAAAAATTAATTGATGACATTATTGAGATTGTTTGTATGGCAATAAATGTTCCAGTTGGTTTAGTTAAAGGCGATGTCGCAGGAGTAGCGGATCAAACAGATAACTTTTTGATGTTGCGAATTAATCCACTTGCAAAAATTATCACAACAGAGTTGAATCGAAAAATGTATTCAAAAAGTCAGTATTTATCTAAAACATACGTTAAAATGGATACTCAAAAAATCCGATTAGTTGATTTAGGTAAAATTGCAACAGCAGCTGATTTATTATTCCGAATTGGAGTCCATAACATGGATGATAATCGTGAATTAGTCGGTAAAGAACGATTAAACACGGAAGAGTCAACTCAATACTATGTCACTAAGAACTATAATTCTGTAGTTAGTCAAAATGAAATCTTGAAAGGAGGTGATGAAGATGGAAAACATGGAACAAAGAACAATGAACCTCGAGATTCGTAGCGCAGACATTGAAAGCCGAAAATTAGTTGGATATGCTGCGACTTTTAAAGAGGAGTATACGAAGTTGACAGACCGTTGGGGTGAAGTTTTCTATGAGCGTGTCCGTCCAGGAGCTTTCAAGAAATCATTATCTGAACGTGATGTTTTCATGCTTATTAACCATGATTGGAATAAAGTTGTTGGGCGTACAGGTTCAAACTTAGTCTTAGAGGAAGATGAGAACGGATTACGCTTTGAATTAGATATTCCTAATACTACCGATGGGAATGACTTGTTAGAGAATGTCCGTAATGGCTTAATTCAAGGGTGTTCATTTGGTTTTAATATCAAAAATCAAACTACACGCTGGGATGATAATTGG
>NZ_JAMQUU010000016.1:0-127350 GCF_025594975.1 Turicibacter sp. T129
AGTATCACTACTAGACCACTATCAAACCGTTCATATTTAGAGATAAAATAGAACCGCCGTATACGGAACCGTACGTACGGTGGTGTGAGAGGACGATGATTAAATTAATTAATTATCTCCTACTCGATTATTGTCTTTGTTTTAAGGACGGGGGATATCATATTAAATTAGCTTGAAAATTATTTTGTGCTCATTGAATTAGAATAACGATTGAATGATATAAAACAGTAACAGTTATTTAAAACTAATTATTTTTCAAAAAATATATTGTTTTTTTAAATAATATTAATTTATATATTAATATTATTAATTATGGAGTTGGATTTTTAGATTCGTGGAGTATAATGGTAATGTAGAGACGTAGGAATTGAAAGGAGAGAAGCTTAAAGTGTCATATCTTTATGTTTTAGAGAAAATCGAAGACGGACGTCTGACAGTTCAGCAAGCAATTAAAGAGATTGAAAAAGAATCAAAACGGCGACAAAAGCATCGTGCTAAGAAGATTAAATTATTTATTGTCGATGATGGGAAGAGAATATATTTGCCGGCAGTTTCATTTGGATTGATTAAAAGTTTTTTTAGATTATGTGCTCCTTTTATTAAGTTTGATCAAGAGGCTATTAATGGAAAGTTTAGTAAAGAAGAGATACAGACTATTTTAGTAAACTTAGAAGAAGTGCTGAAGATTATGAAGGAGTATCCACCACTTGAGTTTATTAATGTGAAGTCTAAAAATACGGTTATTAAAATTATGACAAAGTAAGGAGGGTTTAGGTGAAACAGTACGAAGTGTTGGGACATTGTCCTATTTGCTATAAACGACTTTTAGTTACACAATTGACGTGCCAAGGATGTAAAACACAAATTAATGGTCAATACACATTAAATGAATTTTGTTATTTAGATAAGGAACTATTAAATTTTGCCATAGTCTTTATTAAAAATCGTGGGAATATTAAGGAGGTTGAACGTGAACTTGGAATCTCTTATCCAACCGTTAGACGAATGCTTGATCAAACAATTCAAGGATTAGGGTTTACAACAGGACAAGAAACAATCGATAAACAAGATAGTTTATCTCAGCTTGAACGAGGGGATATCACTGTTGAGGAGGCAACTGAGTGCTTAAAACGATAAAGAGGGGGAGTTTATATGGGTGATGAGTTAGGAAAGATTTTAAAAATGATAGAAAGTGGTGTTATTACGTCAGAAGATGGTCAAGCGTTGATCAAGGTGATTGATACAGCACATCGAAAAGTTAATGAGGTGAATCAGGGGATGACGGGACGTTTTTTACACATTAATGTAGACAGCCATGACAAAGAAGAAGAAGTCATTGAAATCAATATTCCTCTTAATCTTGCAAGGTCTGTTTTAAAAATGGGATTTATTCAAAAACAAATTAAGGCGCAGACTAGAACTGGAATTGAACCGGATTTAGATGAGATGATAGATTTGCTTAATCTAGATTCCATTGGTGATTTAATAACTATTGATCGTAATTCAGTAAATGTACGAATCTGGATTGATTAATGATTTTAGCTAGAAAGGATGATTAAAATGAGTGAAGAATTAATACGAGTATTAAAAATGATAGAAAGTGGTGTCATTACATCGGAGGAAGGTCAGAAACTGATTCAAGCTATGCAAAAATCTGAACAAAAAGTGGCCCGAGTAAATTCACACCCGATAGGACGATTCTTAAGATTAGACATATTATCGACGGAAGAGGGAGAAAAAGAAACAGTTCAAATTAATTTTCCATTAAATTTAGCTAAAGCCGTTCTAAAAATGGGAATTGTTCAAAAGCAATTAAATGCTAAAGTCGGTGAAAATGTTAATCTAGATATTGAAGAAATTTTAGCACTGATTGATTCAGAGGTAATGGGAGATCTAATGACGATTGATACGAAAGATGCTAAAATTCGAATTTGGATTGACTAAAGAGAGAAGAGAGAGATGAAGTAATCATCCTTAAAATGAGAAGATAATGAGGAACTTCATCGTTATGCATTAAAAGCTATATACGAATAGGCCCATGAAAAAAATCAAAAAGTGGCCTAAGAAGAAGTAGAAGTTGTAAAAATGTAAATAATTTGTTTAATTGTTTACTTTCTCAACAAGAGAAAATATTTGCTTGCTATCTCTATCTTTCGCTGGTAATTCCGGTATCTCATTGCAGAAGCTGTGCAATGATAAAGGCTTAACAAATTAAAGTTGTATGTTTTTGCACCTAATGAAGTGGCCGGCCATTTGTATAAGTTTTATGTTTGAGTCAATAAAGATTGATATGAAAAATTATTTAATAACATAAAAAAGGTTACCTCCGAAGAGATAACCTTTTTTATGTTATTAATAAACGCGTTCTACTTTTCCTGATTTTAATGCGCGAGCAGAAACGTATACTTTTTTAGGTTTACCGTTAACTAAGATTTTAACTTTTTGAACGTTAGACTTCCAAGTACGTTTTGAAGCGTTCATTGCGTGTGAACGAGCGTTTCCAGTTTTAGTACGACGTCCAGTTACTGTACAAACACGAGCCATTAGTAAAAACCTCCTTACTTCACATTCTTATCTAAGACTCCTATTAATTTATCATACTTTTTGTGGATTAGCAAGTTTTTTTGAAAGAAATGCAGAGAATAGTCATGTTAAGGCAGTTTTACACCTTCTAGATGACATTTTATATTTGTCAATGTGTATAATATATAGTAAAATTGAAAGTAAGAATATAGCGATGAGGGAGGTTTGTCACATATGACAGTCCAAATTAAAAATGAATATGGTCGAATTGACATTTCAAGAGATGCCCTTTCAACAGTCATTGGAAATGCAACAACAGAATGTTATGGTGTTGTCGGGATGGCTTCAAAGAATTTAGTTAAAGATGGTTTAGCTGTTGTTTTAGGAAAAGAAAACTATAGTAAAGGTGTTACACTGCGCGCAGATGAAAATAATAAACTGATTGTAGACTTATATGTAATTGTCGGAATCGGAATTAAAGTTTCAGAAGTATGTTTTGAAATTCAGAAAAAAGTTCAATATGTGATCGAAAAAACTTTCGGAGAACATGTTAAAGAAGTTAATGTGTTTGTACAAGGAGTTAAAGGGTTAGATCGCTAGGAGGAGTATTATTCATGTCGTTGAAACAGATTAATGGTATCGTATTTAAACAAATGGTAATTAATGGAGCTAACAACTTAGCGAACAGATCTAAATATGTAGACCAGCTTAACGTATTCCCTGTTCCAGATGGTGATACAGGGACGAATATGAGTATGACGATGACGGCTGGAGCTAAAGAATTAGTTTCTTTAGAAGAAGCTTCAATTGGAAAAGTTGCAAAAGTTTTATCACGTGGTTTATTAATGGGTGCACGTGGAAACTCAGGTGTTATTTTATCACAATTATTTAGAGGATTTGCAACAGGTCTTGAGGGGAAAGACGAAGCGGATATTGAAGATATTGCTAAAGCCTTAGAAAGTGGAGTTAAAACAGCATACAAAGCTGTTATGAAGCCTATTGAAGGAACAATTTTAACCGTTGCTCGTGAATCTGCTGAAGCAGCTGGTGCAAAATATGAAACAGTTGAAACAATTGTTGATTTATATGATTTAGTAGTAAATGAAATGCAAATTTCATTAAATCGTACACCAGAATTATTACCAGTTTTAAAAGAAGTTGGTGTTGTTGATAGTGGTGGACAAGGATTACTTTATATTTTTGAAGGATTCTTAAAAGCGTTAAAAGGAGAAACAATTGTTTTAGAAGCTCAAACAGAAGCAACAGGAGAATCTGCACAAACAGCTTTATCGAGTGATGAGGTAGAATTTGGATATTGTACAGAGTTTATCATCCGTTTAGATGAAGAACGTACACCATTTAAAGAAGATGTCTTCCGTGGACGTTTAGAGAAATTAGGAAACTCAATTGTTGTGGTACAAGATGAAGATATCGTTAAAGTACATGTTCATACATTAACACCAGGTGATGCGTTAAACTTAGCACAAAAACACGGTGAATTCGTGAAGTTAAAAATTGAAAATATGACGGAACAACATAATGAAATTATTGGTCAAAATGCACCACAATCAGAACCAGCGAAACGTGAACAAGCTGAATATGGAATTATTTCAGTGGTAGCGGGAGAAGGAATTAAGCATTTATTTGAAGAGCAAGGATGCCATTATGTGATTGAAGGTGGACAAACAATGAACCCTTCAACAGAAGACTTCTTAAAAGCTATTGATGAGTTAAATGCTAAAAATATTATTATCTTACCAAACAACAGTAATATCATTATGGCAGCTAATCAAGCCGCTCAAGTAACGGAAGATGTTAATGTCGTTGTTGTCCCATCAAAAACAATCCCACAAGGATACACAGCTTTAATGATGTTTAATGAACATGCATCAGTAGAAGATAATATAGAAGAGATGAATCAGGCGATTACAGAAGTGAAATCTGGACAAGTGACATATGCAGTTCGTGATACACAAATGAACGGTGTAGACATTAAAGAAAACGACTTTATCGGAATTTTAGATAAGGATATTATCGTGTCTGTTCCAGAGCGTTTCGAAAGTGCTTGTGCTTTAGTGGATAAAATGATTGATGAAGATAGTGAAATCGTCACAATCCTATACGGTGAGGGTGTCGATGAAGATGAAGCAGATGAATTAGCTGAATACATCGAAAATAAATACGATGACGTTGAAGTTACAATCTTCGACGGTCAACAACCTGTTTACTCATACATTATCTCAGTAGAATAATTTACAAAAGATGTGAGGTTTCACCTCACATCTTTTTTATGCTTTGAATGCCTAAACTGTTTATGCTAAAATATCAATTAGAGAACACTTGTTCACCAAATCATTTAAAAAATAGTTGAAAGGGCGTGATGAAATGTCACTAGCAAGTATTCCTGTTGAAAAAATAAAAGGGGTAGGTCCTTCGCTGCTTGAAAAATTACATCAATTAAAAATTGTAAGTGTGAAAGATTTACTGGAGTATTTTCCTTATCGTTATGAAAACTTTGAGTTAATTGACATTCATCGCGCCATGCATGAAGAAAAAATTACAGTTGAAGGGAAAGTTATTACAGCTTGCCAAGTTCAATACTATGGAAAAATGAAAGCACGTATGACGTTTAATGTGTTAGTGAATCATGAGGTTGTGAAAGTCGTTGTTTTTAACCGTACTTTCTTAAAAAATCAATTAAAGCTAGATACATTGATTACCGTGACAGGTAAATGGGATCTCGGACGTAAAGTGATTACTGCTACTGATATAAAAATGGGTACAGCAGATGGACGAGGGATTGAACCGGTCTATTCCCTAAAAGAAGTTCCACTTAAAACGTTCAAAAAGATTGTAAAAGAGGCCTATGATCAGTATGCGATGCAATTACGTGATGACCTCCCGCTTCAACTCAGACAACAGTATCGTCTCATTTCTTATGAAGATGCGATATTGTTTTCACACTTTCCGGAAAATAAAGAGCAAGTACGACAAGTTCAACGACGTGTTAAATATGAAGAATTATTAAAATTTCAATTGAAAATCCAATATTTACGTTATCAAACGAAAAGTGAGCGCCAAGGAGCAGAGAAGATTTTTGATGAACACCAAGTTATTGAATTTATGAATCGACTGCCATTTACGCTTACGGATGCTCAGAAAAAAGTATTAGAAGATATTAAACAAGATTTGCGTTCGGGAAGTCGCATGAATCGTTTATTACAAGGGGACGTTGGATCAGGGAAAACAGTCGTCGCGGCGATTAGTTTATTAATGGTTATGCTATCTGGGTATCAGACGGCGTTAATGGTGCCGACAGAGATTTTAGGACAACAGCATTATAAATCACTCTTAGAACTCTTTAAGCCTTATCCGGCGTTTAAAATTGAGTTTTTAAGTAGCTCGGTTAAAGGGAAACGCCGACGAGAAATTTTAGAGCAACTAGCGAGTGGTGAGATTCATTTAATTATCGGAACGCACGCCATTATCCAACAGGATGTCATCTTTAAGCAACTTGGACTTGTTATTACGGATGAACAGCACCGATTTGGGGTTAATCAGCGAAAGATGTTGCGTGAAAAAGGGGACTTTGTTGATGTTTTAATGATGACAGCAACACCTATTCCACGTACACTTGCGATTTCAGCATTTGGAGATATGGAGGTCTCGATTATTAACCAATTGCCACAAGGTCGTAAACCGGTGGAAACGTTCTTGATCGATAGCTCCAAACTCGATCGTGCACTTGGATTTATTCAAGAAACGATTTTAGATCAAGGGCAACAAGCTTACGTTATTACGCCACTCATTGAAGAATCGGAAGCGATGGACGTTCAAAATGCCGTTGAAGTGTATCATTTATGGCAACATCATTTTGAGGGGAAAGCAAAAGTTGGATTAATGCATGGACGTTTATCACAAGCTGAAAAAGATGCCGTCATGGAAGATTTTGTCGCGAATCGTTCGCAAATTTTAATCTCGACAACGGTGATTGAAGTTGGGGTAAACGTTCCAAATGCGAACTTAATGTTGATTTATGATGCACACCGATTTGGACTTTCACAGCTTCATCAGTTAAGAGGGCGTGTCGGTCGTGGAAGTCAGCAAGCTTATTGTTTACTCATGAGTGATATTAAAAATGAGCAGAGTTTAGAGCGTTTAAAAATTATGACAGGAACAACCGATGGATTTGAAATTGCAGAGGCGGATTTAAAACTTCGTGGACCAGGGGATTTCTTTGGTGAAAAACAATCAGGTGCGCCAGTCTTTAAAATGGCAGATCTCGTTGAAGACTATAAAATTCTAGAAGTTGCGATGCAGGATGCTTATCATCTTGTGAGTTCAGATGAGTTCCATCATAATAATGAATTCTTAGGACTTCGTGATTATATTCAAGAGACTGTTGCCAATGAAATGCACCAATTTGATTAAAATAGTATTCTTTCTGTTATAAAATAGTTTATAATGGTAATTAGTGAAATAAAATAGAAGAGATAGGTGAACAAATACATGATTAAAATCGGATTAGATGCCATGGGTGGCGATTTTGCGCCAGAACAAACTGTCTTAGGTGCCTATGCTGCTGTTGAAAAATTTGATGATATTGAAATTAGCTTATATGGAATTGAATCAGAAATTCAAAAGTTTATGAAAGAACCACATGACCGTATTAAAATTGTTCATTGTGAGCAAGTCATTCCGATGGACGTTAAAGATCCTGCGATGGCGATTCGTAAATTTAAAGATTCATCAATGGTTCGTGCGTGTAAAGATGCGAAAACAGGTGATATTGATGCCGTCGTTTCAGCTGGAGCAACAGGAGCATTAATTGCAGCGGGAACATTAGTCGTTAAACGTTTAAAAGAAGTCGAGCGTCCAGCTTTAGCACCAGTGATGCCAACGATCAAAGAAAATAAATATACTATTTTATGTGATGCGGGAGCAACAAGTGACGCCAAACCTCAATATTTATATCAAAATGCTAAAATCGCTTCTATTTATGCACGTGAAGTGATGAATATTGAAAATCCTACAGTTGCGCTTTTAAATATTGGAACTGAAGATGGAAAAGGAACTGACTTACAAAAAGAAGCATTCGCCTTAATCGCAGCGGATCCAACGATCAACTTTGTTGGGAATATGGAAGGGAAAACGATGATTGCAGGTGAAGTGGATATCATTGTAGCAGATGGCTATTCTGGAAACATCGCTTTAAAATCAGTAGAGGGAACGTCTAAATCGTTATTATCATTAATTAAAGAAGAATTAATGTCATCCACTCGAGGTAAAATTGGAGCTTTATTATTAAAGCCAGCGTTTGCCCGTATTAAAAAGCGTATGGATGCATCAGAAGTTGGTGGTGGAATTTTATTAGGAGTTTCAGCGCCAGTTATTAAAGCACATGGATCATCAGATTCAATTGCGTTAATGAATGCGATTCGTCAGGCACGCGAAACGGTATCTAAAGATGTCGTAGCAAAAATTAGTCAGGCATTAAAAGCAGAGTAATGAGTGAATGATTTCGGCGAAAATATCATCTATTTTCGTCGAAACACGTCGTCTTAGCTTGAATCACTTGTGAAATAACAGGAAAAGGGTTATAATTATTTGGTCTTTGAATGGAGGTGAAAACACATGGCGTATTTAGATCAATTAACGGAGTTTTTAAAAGAAAATAAGATCCCATTTAAACAACTTGACCGTTATTGTCAAGCATTTACACATTCATCATACGTCAATGAACATCGTCACCTAAAAATTGAGGATAATGAACGTCTTGAATATTTAGGAGATGCAGTCTTAGAGTTGACGGTATCGAATTACTTATTTAATTTAAAACCTGCGTTATCTGAAGGGGAAATGACTAAAATTCGTGCCCAATTAGTCTGTGAGCCGTCTCTAGAGTCTTACGCGCGTAATTTAAATTTAGGAAAGCTAATGTTGCTTGGTCGTGGTGAAGAAAATTCAGGTGGACGTGAACGTCCAACTGTCTTAGCGGATGCATTTGAAGCATTTATCGGTGCGATGTATCTTGATTTAGGAATGGATACCGTGTATTCATTTGTTCATACGATTATCCATAAAGCTTATCAAAAAGGTGAAGTCACACAAGTCTTTGATTATAAAAGTACCTTGCAAGAACTTGTACAGGCTGACTCTAAAAAGGCAATCGAATATCGTATTGTCTCTGAAACAGGTCCAGCCCATAATCGTTCATTCGAGGCGATCGTTTTATTAGATGGCATCACATTAGGTCGTGGAATCGGTAAAACAAAGAAAGAGGCTGAACAACAGGCAGCTAAGGGAGCTATCGAAATTTTAGCAAAATCATGTGAGAAAAAATAATCTCATGAAGGAAGAATGCAAAACTCTATTTGTTTAAAATATGGTTTTGCTTTCTTCTTTTTCTTTTATAAGGAGGAGGCGACTATGTCTTATTTCATTGTAACGGGTGCTTCATCAGGAATTGGAGAAGCAATGTGTGATGTTTTAGCTCAACAAGGACATGATCTTATCATTGTAGCTAGACGAGTAGATCGACTTAAACAAATAAAAGCAAAGATTGAATCTAACTATCTACGCGAGGTCATCATAATGCCAGCTGATTTATCTGATCTTAGCAGTTTAAAACAGTTGCATGAAAATTGTCAAAGTTATCACGTTGTAGGATTAATTAATAATGCGGGTTATGGCTTATATGGTGAATTTTTAAATCTTGATATTGAAGATGAATTTAATATGATTGATTTAAATATTAAAAGTGTTCATTATTTAAGTAAGCTGTTTTTAAAAGACTTTGTCCGTCAAGATGAAGGATATCTATTGAATGTCGCCTCGACTGCTGCGTTTCAATCAGGTCCATTAATGGCAACCTATTATGCGAGTAAGGGATATGTCTTGCAGTTAACAGAAGCGATTGCAAAAGAACTAGAAGCAAAACAATCAAAGGTTGTAGTGAGTGTGCTTTGTCCAGGACCAGTTGATACAGAGTTTCAACAAAAAGCAGACATTAAAGTAGCAAAGTCAATATTAAAAGTTCCAACGGCAAAAGAAGTCGCAGAGTATGCGTATCAAGAGTTGATGAAAGGACAGACTTTAATTGTTCCAGGTCTTTCTAACCGAGTGTTACTCTTCTTCAATCGCTTCATTCCAAGAAAGCTAGGATGTCAAATTGTCTATAACACACAACTAAAGAAAAAATAAAAAATCGTCATTTCGACGATTTTTTTCATTAAGATTATTAGAATTTAGGTATGGAATAAGCTTAAGTTTTTAATAGTGATAAAAATCAAAAGGAATATATTGTAAAATGAAAAAAGTTATGTTAAACTTAAATAGTCGCAAATATTAAATTAGCGCTTGTAGCTCAATTGGATAGAGCATCTGACTTCGGATCAGAGGGTTGTGGGTTCGACTCCTGCCAGGCGCGCCATTTTGATTTTTATAGCCCATGGCTATATCATAGATAAAAAGCACTTTAGAGTATTCTAAAGTGCTTTTTACATTTAGATGGTCATAACACCACCGAATTTTTCAAGGTAAGCTTGGTGTTGTTTATAATTAGGGTCATACATTCCTACTTTACGCCAGAATGAACGGTCATGATTCATATGGTGAATGTGACAAAGCTCATGAATGACGACGTAATCAATGACGTTGGTTGGAGCCATTGAAAGCTTGTAATTAAACGTTAAATCTTTGTTTGAATTACAAGTTCCCCATGTGCGAGGGGAGTCAACAACGGTAATTGATTTAGCTTTGACGCCAATGATTTTTTCGAAATGAGTGACACGTTTCTTTACATACTGTTTTGTCTTTTTCGTATATAATTTCTTCAGTTGGGATTGAATTTCGACTTCTGTTTCAGGAATTTCATCTAGTAATTTATGAAGTGGGAATCCTTTTCCTAAATATAAAAATAATTCTTCATTATCATATGATTTTTGATTTGAAATATATTTTCGATTGTTTAATTTTTCTTGAAGATTTAATAAAAACTTTGATTGAGATTTCATATAGGTCATAATTTCATCTTCACTTGTTTTAGTCGGAACTTTTAATGTCAGATATCCTTCTGGGCTGACATCTAAGTTTATTTTTGAACGTTTTGAAAATTGAACCTCAAAATAAATTGGCACCTCATTAATAATAATTTGCATCTTATTACTCCATTACTCTTTAATCTTTTGTTTTATTATAACACAAATGAAAAAAAGATGACCGTTTATTCAAACTTCTTAACATTCGTGAGTAAAAAATTCATTGCTTTTATTTAGACGCTTAAGAAGATAGATCAACGTCATGTAATAACATCTGATTAAGGAAGGGCTATATTGTTTGTATGGGGACGATTAAATATTGATGTGGGGAATGCAATTGCTAAAAAAATAAGTATTCTTTTAAATGTGAAAATAGTAGTCGTTTTTATAGATATTTCCTGGGAAAATGTCGAGTGTTTTGGATAAGTGAGTATGGTGATTCATGTGCTTTAAAAAAGTAAGTGCATAGCTTAATTTTTTTGCATATTTCATTCATCTAAGCATACAGTTTAATGTGACGCAGGGCATTCTGCCAATACGAAAATGATAGTCGCATCAGATGTATTTTAAATTGTATAAGCAAAGGGAGAGAGAAATATGTGGAAAGATACTAACAATGGTTCTGTTAAACAATTCGAAACTAGACAAAAAGAGGTAGTCACAGTAGAAATTAAAAAGAAAGAAGGCGTTGCAGTCGTTGTACGTCCAAATTATGAACAGGTCATTGCAGGAATGCGTGATAACCAGGTGAAAATTTGGAATGATTTATTATTTGATCCTGTGAGTTATCATCAAATTAAAACTAAAATGGAGGCGTTATTGGTTAAAAAAGAAGCTAAAGGCAACGATAAGTCAAAGCGCCGCTAATTAAATACAAAGGCTCTGTTTTAGAAGCGTGTTGATATTTCTTTAAAACATACTAATTTACTTACATCATTGTTCGATAACTACAAGATATATAGTAGTTAATATCAATGGTTTTAAACCTCAACATTTATTTAAAACACAACCTAAAAAAGATAAAACTTTTTATTTCTCCTATTACAATCAAATCCTAAGATAGAAACGCTTTACATAAGTTGTGTAAAACTGTTAAAATAAGTATAAAACGGGGAATAAACATGAAGAAAACATTTTATTTAATGAGACATGGGCAAACACTGTTCAATGTTCGTCGAAAAATTCAGGGGGCTTGTGATTCACCTCTAACAGAGCAAGGAATCATTCAAGCAAAAGAAGCGGGAGAGCGATTAAAGGGAATTAACTTTGACCATTTCTACAGTTCAACAGCTGAACGAGCATCTGACACCTTAGAATTAGTCGTTGGTGAGTCCATTACTTATCAACGTCTAAAAGGATTAAAAGAAATGAATTTCGGAACCTTTGAAGGTGAAAGCGAAGACTTAAATCCAAAAACGCCAGAGGGATATAAAGACTTTTTCGTTCCTTATGGGGGAGAATCTCAAGAAGAAGTGAAACAACGAATGAAAGAAACTTGCCTTGGGATTATGGAAAAAGACGATCATCAAATCGTCTTAGCCGTTTCACATGCGGGAGCTTGTTTTCATTTCATGAGAAACTGGATAACTGAAGAGGAAGCAAAACAAGCGATGATGAATGGTGCTTTTTCGAATTGTGCCATTTGTAAGTACGAATATGAAAATAAACAATTCAACCTGATTGAAATAATTCGCCAAGAAAAATAAAAATGTATAATCTTGTAAAAAGTTTGGTAAAAGTGAGTGACGAGGAAGATAAATTGAGGTATGATAAGCACCTGAATATAGGATCATGGTTCATATAGGTACTCAATTTTTAAAGGTTGTCTAAACCAATGATTTACCCCAGTATCAATACCCTTAACAAACTATTTTTACCTATACTGTTAAACTAAGAACGATTTAAATAAAAACCTAATCCATTTAAATCATAGGTTGTGTTTTAGAAGAGTGTAGTTAATATTAATCACTTTAACTATCAACATTTATTTAAAACACAGCCAATACAAAAGAGGTGTATCCAAATTGATACACCTCTTTTTCTATTTGATTAAGTCATAAATTTCAGATTTAATTTGTTCATAAATCCCTTCAATAATTTGAAAGTTCATGGCTTTAATATAAATTTCTTCTAATACATCATGGAGTTTTTTTGCTTCGCCTAAAGCAGTTGTTCCTTTTTTTATAGTTGCTTTATATAAACTGGCGATTTCAGCTAATCGATCGGCATTAGCTTCATCGGTACCTGGAGTAATTAACGCTTCATACGTATCAATCACTTCATCTGTTTCAAGACTTGGAAAGTATTCATGAGGAGCCGTTGAATCGAAGAAGCAGATGTTTAGTTGAGGGATTAAAACCATATCTAATGATTCAGGGTCGAATGAACAGTGATAAATTTCAGTATCATACCCTAATGTTTCACTTTTTTTAGCTAATTCTTTTAAAAGTGTTGATTTCCCTGTTCCAGGACGACCTTTAATGAAATAACGTTTTAAATCATGTGTTAAGTCTTCAATGTAATCCACTGAACCAGTAGGAGTTGATGCACCAAAGAATCGATGTTTAACAGTTGGAGTATGGTCAATTGAAGGATATTTTAATAAGGTTTCGCAAATAACGTATCTAAATTGAGGAGCTAGGTTAAAATCCATCTCATCAATATAAATTTTTTCCCATGCATCATGAATTTTTAATGCATGAGCATATTCTGAATAAAGTCGTTCATAACAGGCACTAATTTCATGTTTTAATGAAAGAATCTCATCTTTATAAGGGGAAAGTTTTTCTTTATCCCAAGCGATCCCTAAGTTGACGTATTGCTCAATTGCACCAGGAGCCGTTGGCTCAATCACATGTGGCGCTGTCCCATCAACAATTCCAACTTTTAAAGCAGGAATTAAAACACCATCTAATGAACTTGGATCAGATGAACAATAAATAAACTCAATATCGTAACCTAAATCATAGAAGTCAGCGCCAATTTCTTTCATCAACGTTGATTTTCCAGTTCCAGGCCCTCCTTTTAAAATATATAAACGTTCAAGCCCTTGAAGATTTGACTCAAAATAATTACAAAATCCACGGGAACTATTTGCACAAGCAAAATACCCTTTAATAGTTGCTGTCATTCAGATGCCTCCCTTAAGCTCACAATACATTATCCATTATTATCTTATGGGACAGTGCCTAAAAGGTGAATAATATCTTAAATTTTGTCTCAGGATGTAAGTGTTTTAACAATGGTTCTTGGATTGAAGTCTTTTTAAGATTATGTTAGAATTAATTTTGGAAAAGATTATCTTCTGTATACATAAAGTGGATAATATTAAAAGTAGAAATAACGGATGAAAATATTAGAATAGGTAAAGGTGAAAAACATGTTTATTGTTAATTTAATTCGTGGTTTTTTTATGGCCTTAGCAGATAGTGTGCCAGGTGTATCAGGAGGAACGATTGCATTTATTTTAGGATTTTATGATGAATTTATTGGATCATTAAATACACTTGTTTCAAAAAATAGCAAAGAGGAAAAAATTCAAGCATTACAGTTCTTGTTAAAAATTGGAGTTGGATGGGCTATTGGGATGATTACATCCGTTTTATTCTTAGCTTCAATCTTTGAAGAGCATATCTATAGTATTAGCTCTGTCTTCATTGGATTTATTATCTTTTCAATTCCATTAATTATTAAAGCGGAGAAAGAGACAATTAAAAATAAATATCTAAATATTGTTTGGACCATTACAGGGATTTTAGTGGTCGTAGCCATTACGGTCTTTAATCCAGTAGCGGGTGGCACAGGGTTTGAAGTTTCGTTAAGTCAGTTAAATATTGGATTGATTTTATATGTATTTATTGCTGGAATGATTGCCATCTCAGCTATGGTTTTACCAGGAATTTCAGGATCAACTTTATTGTTAATTTTCGGATTATATACAACGATTATTAGCTCAATCAAAGAAGTGTTAACGTTTAATTTTTCGTATTTACCTATTTTAATTGTATTTGGATTAGGAGTTATGATCGGGATTTTATCAACGATTAAAATTATTCGCCATTTCTTAGAAACAGCACGCCCTCAAATGATTTATTTAATTTTAGGATTAATGATAGGATCATTATATGCTGTTTTTATGGGACCAACGACATTAGAAGTTCCACAACCTCCAATGTCACTTAGTACCTTCAATATTATCTTCTTCATTATTGGAGGGGCCGTTATTATTGGATTAGAACAGTTCAGTAAAGTTATTGAAAAAAAACATAAATAATTGAGAAATAGCTGATGATTGTCAGCTATTTTTTAATAGCGTGTGATAAACATTTCCTTAATGAAGTAAGGCAAATTTCTATATTATAGTAGTGTTTTATTTTTATAAGTTGTATTGATAAACAAATTAAGTATAGTTACTCTTTGAAAAGAAACTAAATTTTTTTAGAGATAGGAGATAAGGGATTAGTACTTTTAACTGAAAGGTTGAAAGTCTTCCTTTGCTTTGTATTAAATGAGTGGGTAATGATTACACTTTTTTAAGTTACCTAAGATAAAAGAAGACTTTTGATTAAAGTAGAATAATAAAAAGAACTCGCTTCAAACGAGTTCTTTTTCATTTATAGTTTTTTTACCGATTGTCGTACAATTAGCTCCGGTTCATAAACATATTTAATCTCATAATCAGGATTTTCAATCATCATTAAAATAGATTCGGCTGCTAATCGTCCAAGCTCTTTTCCTGGATGAGTCACACTCGTTAAAGAGATCGTCCCGATTTGACTTAAGCTCGAGTTATCAAAGCTCACAAGCGATAAATCCTCAGGAACTGATAATTCGCTATTTGATAACAATTGCATTAACTTCATTGCAATTTGATCGTTGTAACAAACAATCGCCGTTGATTGATCTAATTTTTTTAGTAGAGTAGGAAGATTTTCGATTGAGAATTGTTGTTCTGCATTTTCAGTTGAATACCAGATAATCGTTGATTCATCCACGGATAAGTTTTGATCATACATTTCAGTTAAAAATCCTTTATAGCGAAGATTCCCTTGTATGTCATCATATTTGAAGATTCCAGTAATCTTTTGGTGTCCCTGCTCAATTAAATAGCGTGTGGCTAAGCGGCCCCCTTTTTCGTCATCGACGACAACGAAATTACAGTTTAGTGACGAATAGTAGTTGTTAATGAAAACAACTGGAATCCCACGATCAGCAAACTGACGATAAATATCAAGATTTGGATTTGGTAAAGCAGATTTTGTACCTTCAACTATTAAACCATCAATATCTGATTTTAAGAGTGATAATAATTGTTCTCGCTCATTATTAATCCTATTTCTTGTTAAGCGTAACGTCGTATTATAACCATTACTCGATAAAACTTTCTCCACCCCAGAGATGATTGCAGGAAAAATATAATCATCTAGATTCGTTGTCACCAATCCAATATTTTTAGAAATTGTTTTAGCTTCAGAGAAAATCTGACTAACATAAGTCCCGCTTCCTTGTTTTTTAAGAATTAATCCTTCTTTTTCAAGAACAGAAATGGCTTGGCGAGCAGTTTGACGACTAATTGAGAACTTTTCACACAATTGATTCTCACTGATTAACTTTTCTCCCGCTTTAAAGGTATGATTATAAATATTTTGTTTAATCCACTCTGCAACGGCTAAGTATTTAGGTAAGTTTTGATTAAGAATAAATATCGCCCCTTATCAAGTCATTTTTGTTTTTAAAAAAAGTTGTCTGTTAATAGTATATATTTTTTTTACAGAGTTAAGCAATGATTTTGAAGTAATTAAATGAGCTTGTATCATCCTTGAAGAATTGATAGTACAACTTGATTTGAAATGAGTGATTATGTCAATAATCCATAAAAAAAACGATATATAAACAAATAAGTAGTCTACCTCTCAAGTAGCAAGTAAAAAATACTGATATGTTGTACCTATCGAGACAGCCTATCGTCCAGGGGTCACCTAGCAGTTTCACTTGTGAAACAATCCACCATTGCTAGGGAATGGGTTCCCTAGCATTTTGGAAGAAAATGTATCATTCACTGATAGGGCTTGGGTCACCTAGCGATTTCTGAAAGAAATCTATTCCTCCATTACTAGGGCTTGGGTCACCTAGCGATTTCTGAAAGAAGTCTATTCTTCCATTACTAGGGCTTTAAATTTTCTCTGAAGAAAGTTTATCTGGACTTATATAGTAGCTGTCAAAATATAACCTGTGTTACTTTAAATAAAAATCACAAGACAGCAGGAGTGTGAAATCTTGAGGAAGACATAATTAGTTAATATAACATCTTCATAAGGGCCATTAGTCATCAATCGTAGTCGAATATCCAAAGTCATAGGATGAGTTTTATATCTTTATCACTAGATGGGATACCAGGTTGTGTTTAAATTCGGATAAAAAAATTGTCAATTGACGATTTTTTTGTATGTATTTCCTTGGTAATAAAGTAAGAAACTTGTCGATAGTTTGGAACCTAATTTCATTGACGGTTCTTGTAAAAAAAGCTTATAATGAGAACAAATATTCGCTTTTTTGAGGAGGAAATTGGTTTGAGGTTTTTACATTTAGGAGATTTACATTTTGGTAAAATTGTTAATTCATTTTCAATGATTGAGGATCAACAGTATGTGTTAGAGCAGGTAAAAGAGTATGTTAAAAAGTATAAACCAGATGCTGTTTTGTTAGCAGGAGATATTTATGATCGAAGTGTTCCACCTGCGCGTGCGGTTTCATTGTATAGCCAGTTTTTAAGAGATGTATTAATGGAGTTAAAGACGCCAGTTTTGGCGGTCGCAGGTAATCATGATGGGGCGGATTTAATCAGTTTTGGTCATGAATTATTTGAAGCTGCTCATTATTATGTAGCGGGGCGTTATACGAAAGAGATGAAAAAAGTAGTTCTACAGGATGAGCATGGACCTGTGAATGTTTATTTACTTCCCTTTGCTGATTACGCGGTTGTACGTGAAGCGCATCAAGATGAAACCATTAAATCACTCGATGAGGCAATGAGGGTCACACTTGAATCTAACCCGATTAATAAGGAAGAGCGTAACGTGTTAGTGACGCATGCGTTTGTTGTTGGTGGAGAGGACCCACAAGAATCAGACTCAGAGAAAAAATTAGTGGTTGGGGGAAAAGAGTCTGTTTCTGCTACACATTTTGAGCCTTTTGATTACGTCGCCCTCGGACATTTACATCGAACACAAAAAGTTGGCAGTGATAAAATTCGTTATAGCGGTTCGTTACTCAAGTATTCATTCTCAGAAGAAAATTATCAAAAATCGGTCACGATGATTGATTTAAGTGGAACAGGAGAGCTAACGTGTGAACTTTTACCGTTAACGCCAAGACGTGATTTAAGAACATTAACAGGACAGTTAGATGATTTGTTGAATCAACCAGGTAGCGAGGATTATTTACGTGTCATCTTAACGGATAAAGGCGAATTATTAGAACCGATGGCAAAGCTACGTCAAGTGTATCCGAATGTGATGATTCTTGATCTGCTTGAAAATAATAGAGACTTTAAAGGAAGCGGATTAACAAAGCAAGCTCGTGAACAAAAAACACCTGAGCAATTGTTTGCTGATTTTTATGAACATCACAAGGGAGAAACTATCCATGAAGAAGGAGCTCAGCTCATTACACAATTAATTCAACAATTGAGAGGGGAGTGTTAACATGAAGCCATTGTCATTAAAGATTACGGCTTTTGGGCCTTATGCGAAGCAAACGACGTTGAATTTTAAGGAAGATTTAGACGGGCAAGATATTTTTGTTGTGACAGGACCAACGGGTGCAGGTAAAACAACGATTTTTGATGCCATTTGTTATGCGCTTTATGGTGAAACGAGTGGAGGTAGTCGTACAGGAAAAGAGCTCCGCAGTGATTTTGCAAAGGATAGTGAGTTAAAAACTGAGGTTGAGTTTAGTTTTAGAGTGAAGGATAAAACGTATCAGATTACACGCGCCCCCCAGCAACTTCAAAAGAAAAAGCGTGGGGATGGATTTAGAGAGGTTCCTGCAACAGTGGAGTTACTAGAGGTAGGAAGTGAGCAGGCGCCAATAACGAAGGATGGTGAGGTAAAAGAGCAAATTCAACAAATCATTGGATTGAAAGTTGAGCAATTTCGTAAGATTGTGATGATTCCACAAGGAGATTTTAAAGAATTTTTGCTTGCGAATACAACGAATAAAGAAGAGATCTTACGTAAGATTTTTGGAACTGATTTTTATAAAACGATTCAGGAACAGCTAACTCAACAGGCCAATGCACTGAAGCTAGAGGTGGCAGATACACAAAAGTCAATTCAGGCAGAGTTAAAGCTCATTAAAACGGATGAAGAACATGTGATTGAGCTAGAACAGCCATTAACGAACGTATTAGCAATAGCTAAAGATCAGCAAGCCGTTTGGAAAGCATCGGCGAATACGTTAACTGAGATGTCAAATCGCTTAGATGAAATGATACAAGAGCATCGCACTCATCATGAAGCGGGAATGAGATTGAATGAGAAGTTTATGCAATATGAACAAGTGATTCAGACACTAGAACAATTAAATCATTATCAAGCCTCGATTTCAGAACGAGAAAAACAGATACAAGAGGCAAAATCTGCACAAGGTCTCATTAATTTAGAGAATGAGTGTCTGAAATATCAAGTCCTGAAACAGGAGACAGCAACGAAACAAGAGCAGTTAACTCAATCATTAAAAGACTGTGAAACAGAGTTTATTTTAGTAGAAAAGTGCTACACTGCCATTGAATCATTAAGACAGGAAATTGCTAGTTTAATTCAGTCAAAAAGTAATCTTTCACGTTATATCGAAGGGGTCACTCAGTTAGAACAAAAACAGCAGTTACTTGAAAGTCTTAAAAAAAGTGGGCAAACATTAAAGACAGAACTTGAAGTTCAAGAAGGACGTTTAGTAAAGCTACGTCAAGAAGTTTCACAATTGGAGCAATTGACATTGCAATTAGCGACTTTTAAAGATCAACAATATACGTTAAATTTGAAACAGTTGAAATTAAATGAAGATTTTGAATATGTTCAGTCACTGGTTAATCGACTCCATTCGTATGAAAAAACAACGAATTTGATTGAAACACAGCAGATTTATTATCAGCAATTGATGAGTGACGCTACGACTCAGCGTCACGCTTATGAACATCAAGCTGAGTTGTTCATTAATGCAGCCGCCATACGATTAGCGAATGAATTAAAGGTGGGTCAAGCTTGTCCGGTCTGTGGGTCTTTAGACCATCCAAATCCACGTCGTAGTGATGAGAAGATTTTGTCGAAAAACGAGCTTGATCAGTTTCGCTTTGACGTAGAATCATTAGAAAATAAAGTGCGTCAAGTCCAACAGGAGCTAACAGTGTTACAGACTACCCAATCAGAAGAGCAACGCTCATTAAATGAATTGGTTCAAACATTACAAGGACGACATGTCGTTTCATCTGATTTCAGATTAAATCAAGAAGTGGCTGATCAGTTAAGTGAGGCGTTAAGAAAAGAGACTCATGAATTAGTACAATTAATTGAAAAAGTTCATTTAGACGTTCAAAGATTAGAGAATGAGATTCAACGATTGACACAATTGAAGCTTGAGATTGAACCATTAGAGCAGCAGATTGATCAAAAGCAAGGTGTACTTCAAGAGCAACGGGACCGTTATAAAGCTGAACAGCGTTCAAAAAAAGATTTAGAGGAAAGTATCCCAGAAAACTACCGTTCATTAGAGGTATTAAATCAAATGATGAGTGAGGTCGAATTGAGAAAAGTTGAACTGGAACAAAATATTTCTTCAAGTGAAGCAGATTATCAACGAGTCACGACACAAATCGCTGGTTTAAAAGCGGCTATTGAAGAGGTTAATCAACAATTAGCTTATTATATTGAACAGTTTGAGCAATCTAACGAGGCCTTTTTTGAACAAATTCAAACTTATTTTGAATCAGTTGAACGTTATGAAGAGGCAAAACAGTGGATTGAATTATTAGCTCAACTTGAGCAACAGGTTCAAAATTATTATCAAGAGCTTCATACGGCAACGAAGATGCAAGAAATGCTTCAAGAAGAGTTAAAAGGTAAAGATCGTGTCGATTTAAGTGTCTTGGAAGAAATGATGGCTGAACTTGATCGTCGAAAAGCTGAAATAACGAAAGATCGTGCGACATTAATGGCGAACCTTGAACAAAATGAGATGATTCTAAACTCTGTCACCAAAAAATATCAAACGATTCAAAAACGAGAACAAGAGTATGCGATTGTTGGTGAGTTAGACTCATTAGCCAATGGACGTAGTGGTGGAAAGATGTCTTTTGAAACATATGTGTTATCCAGCTACTTTGATGAGGTATTAGCGGCAGCTAATGCAAGACTTCAGAAGATGACCTCACGACGTTACTATTTACTTCGTCGTGAAGAGGTTAAAGGTGTAGGGCGTAAAGGATTAGATTTAGATGTTTACGATAGTCATACATGCAACAATCGTCCCGTCAATACATTATCAGGTGGTGAGAGTTTTAAAGCTTCGTTAGCACTTGCATTAGGGCTTTCAGATACAGTGCAACAAAATTCTGGAGGAATTCAATTAGATACGATGTTTATTGATGAAGGATTTGGAACGCTTGATTCGGAGTCGCTTGATCAAGCAATTGATATTTTAATGGAGTTACAGGATCATGGTCGATTAATTGGTGTAATTTCACATGTGAATGAATTAAAAGAAAGAATTCCAGCTAAATTAGTTGTTGAAACGGATGGTGCAGGAAGTCAGGCTTATTTTAGAAAATAGTACAGAGAAGTTAAGTTTTATCAAACTTAGAGGATACAAAAGAACTTAATCAAAGAAAAACCTGAGAAAATCTATCACTTTAGTGTTGGTTTCTCAGGTTTTTCTTTTACAATATTTTAGATATCAAATTAAGAATACGGTTCTTAGTGTCGTTTATAGACAAAATAGCTGTTAGAGATAATGATTTGTATTATTTTTATAGAAAAATCGATCTCATTCCATAAAATGGATGTCGAAAAGTGTCAAAATTGTGTTATAATTTTTTTAAGACAAAGAAAATCAAAGGAGGAAATGATGTGTTAAGTTTAATCGGTGTTTTTATTATCATTATTGGGTTCATCTTAAAAATCGACACACTGGCCATCGTTGTGGTAGCAGGGATTGCCACAGGGTTTGTTGGAGGATTAGATTTTAATGAAATTTTAACAAAGTTAGGGGAAGCTTTCGTTGCTAATCGTTATATGACGTTATTTGTTATTACGTTACCGGTTATCGGATTAATGGAGCGTTATGGTTTGAAAGAACGTGCAGCTTGGTTAATTAGTCAATTAAAAAGTGCAAAAGCGGATGGTGTTCTTTCGATTTACTTAGTGTTCCGTTTATTAATGGCAGCGTTAAGTATTCGTATGTCAGGCCATGTTCAATTTGGTCGTCCATTAGTTTTACCAATGGCTGAAGGAGCAGCTCGCGCTAATTATAAAGAGTTAAATGAAAAAGATTCTGAAACCATTAAAGGGTTAACAGCAGCAGCTGAAAACTATGGGAACTTTTTTGGACAAACCTTATTTATTGGTGCTCCTGGAGTAATGTTAATTGTCGGAACTTTAAATGAATTAGGTTATACGGTTGATTCAAAGCAAGGACCAACAACAATTGCGTTGTATACGTTACCAATTGCAGTGATTGCCTTAATTCTTGGGGTTATTCAGTTTAAATTGAACGAGAAAAAAATGCAACGCGCACATGGTGTGAGCAGTAAGAAAGGAGGAAATAACTAATGACGAATGTACTTTTATTTGTTATTTATGCGATTATTGGATTAATTTGTGTTTCCTTAGCTGTCTCAGCTTTACGTACTAAAGGACAACAAGCACGTGTTGGAACGGCTCTATTTTGGTCGCTTTTAGGGATTATCTTTATTTTAGGTGATTATATTCCAGCTAATATTGTTGGAGTTTTAATTATTGTAATGGCCATCTTATCAGCTACAAAACAGGTTAAACTAGTTAGCTTCAACACAACGACAGAAGAGTTCAAAAAAGAATCAGCAGCTAAGATTGGAAATAAATTGTTTATTCCAGCGTTAGTCTTAGCGATTTTAGCATTCGTGATTGCCCAGTTTACAAACTTAGGATCGTACAATGCCATTGGATTAAGTGGGATTGGAGCGTTAATTGTCATCTTATTGATTTCAAAATCAAGTATTGGGGAAGCTAATTCTGAGACGACTCGCTTATTAAGTCAAGTTGGACCAACAGCGATTTTACCTCAAATCTTAGCCGCTCTTGGAACTTTATTTACGATTGCTGGTGTCGGTGATGTGATTGCTGGTGGAGTAAGTCAAGTGATTCCTACCGGGAACATTTGGTTAGGGGTAACAGCGTACTGTGTTGGTATGGCGTTATTTACAGCAGTTATGGGAAATGCCTTTGCAGCCTTCTCAGTTATTACAGCAGGAATTGGAGTTCCATTTGTCTTTGCATTAGGAGCCAATCCATTAATTGCAAGTGCCCTTGCTTTAACCGCAGGATTCTGTGGGACATTATTAACGCCAATGGCGGCAAACTTCAATATCGTTCCCGCTTCAATTTTAGATATTAAAAATCAATACGGTGTCATTAAAGCGCAAGCTCCATTTGCGGTTATCATGTTAATTATTCATATTATTTTAATGCGTTTTTTAGCATTTTAATTTGTTGATTTGAGGAGGAATTGTAGATGAAAAAGATTTTAGTCACTGGATTTGATCCATTTGGTGGAGAAGCCATTAACCCAGCAACAGAATCTGTCAAACAATTACCAGATGAAATTTTAGGGGTACAAATTTTAAAACGTGAAATTCCAACAGTTTTCGATCGTAGTATTGAGGTGTTATACGGAATTTTAAAAGAAGAGCAACCAGATGTTGTGATTTGTGTGGGACAAGCAGGTGGACGCCCCAACATTACTGTTGAGCGTATTGCGATTAACCAAGATGATGCTCGTATTCCTGATAACGATGGAAAACAACCGATCGATCGTACGATTTTTGAAGAAGGACCAGCGGCATACTTCTCGACGTTACCAATCAAAGCAATGGTACGTGATATGAAAGAAGCAGGAGTTCCAGCTGCTGTTTCAAATACAGCGGGAACATTCGTTTGTAATCACATCATGTATGGAGCTTTACATTATGCGGCTTTACATCAACCTAACTTAAAAGCTGGATTCGTTCATATTCCATATTTACCAATGCAAACAGTCGATAAACCAACGATGCCATCGATGTCACGTGATGAAATTGTTAAAGGGTTAACGACGTTAATTAAAACAGCTATTCAAGTCGAAGAAGATGTTAAAGAAACAGGAGGAGCTGTATGCTAACACATCAAGAAAATGAGTTACCTATTTTCGTTTATGGAACATTGATGTTGGGAGAGCGCAACTATATTGAGATTTTACACGAAAACTTAGAACATCATGAATCTGCTAGTGTAAAAGGCGAGTTGTATTATTATCGGAAGGAAGATTATCCTGCATTAGCGGATGGAATTCATACGGTACAGGGACAATTATTCTATGTTAAAAATTTAGATAAGGTTCTTCAACCACTCGATGTGATTGAAGGGTATATTGCTCCTAATCATCCAGAAAATATGTATGATCGTAAAATTCTTGATGTTAAAACTGCTAGTGGGGAAATTAAAAAAGCCTATGCTTACGTGATTAATCCACGATTAATAGAACTTGAACCTAACGAGTTTAGCTTAATGGAGACTCGTTGTTGGAAAACATTTAAAGGTTAATCAAAAGAAAACAGGTCCAAAGTTTTGGACCTGTTTTCTTTTTGCTGATTGTAGAGTAATCATCTCTTGACGATATAAGTGAAAATACAAAAACAAAATGAAGTTGAAATTAGAGAGTATTGCCTTCTTTTAAATCATATGATGAAGTTATCATAAAAAGCACAAAAATTGCAACAATTTGTGAAGAAAAAATTACCTATAAATGGTATAATAACGATTAAAAAGATGTTGAGATAGTTGACTGATTTTAGGGGGGATTTTAAAATGGAAAAACAGTATGATGATAATTTATTTTTTAAATTGATTTACACATTAAGTGATATGGCAATTCTATCTATTTTATGGCTTATTGGGTGTTTGCCTATCCTAACAATTGGCGCATCGACAACTGCGTTACTTTATGTGGCTGGTAAAAAAGTAGGTGGAAAAGAGCCTAAGATAGTTTCTGATTTTATCAAAAGTTATAAAGAAAACTTTGTTCAATCACTTTGGATTACACTTGTCTTAGGAATTTTGTGGTTTAGTAGTCTCACTTATTTTATGATGGGGCTTTCCTCATTAAAAGATGGCTTTAATCTGTCATTGATTATCATGATTTTAGTTGCTTTTGAGGTCATTATGATTAGTATTTATATGTGTGCTTTATTAGCAAAGTATGAATTAAAGACATTCACAATTATTAAAAATTCATTTTTATTTACACATGCTTATTTTTTAGAATCTATTAAAGCCTTTGGAGTGATTGTGAGCATGTTATTCTGCTTATTGATGGTACCAGGTCTTGTGATTATTTTACCAGGAGCTATCGCTTTAATTGCAAGCTATTTTGTTCGCCAATCTATTCTTAAGTTCCTTGAGCGTCAAGAAATTTTAAAAGAATTAAATGAAGAAGGATTAGATTTTTAGAAGACCAAAATTTTTGGTCTTTTTATATTTATTTGCAACTTTTTAAGATGAAATTCTGTCTAAGAGAGTGGATTCAAAAGTCAGATTATAAGGAGGATGAAATGAAAAAGGTTATCATGATGCCATGGTGTCGAGATTATAGTCAATTAGAGGAAGTACAACTGGTTAAAAAAGCAATGAAACAAGATGATTTAGCATTTTTAGAATTAATGAAGCGTTATGAGGGCTATTTTACTCAGATTGCTTATCGATATGTGAAGAATGATCAGGAAGTTTTGGATTTAATCCAAGAACTAGCTTATAAAGGGTTATTAACGATTGGGTAGTTGAAGGAACCTAAGTATTTTAAAACATGGATGACCAAAATTTTAATGAATTTAGCGATTGATTCGATTCAAAAAGTAGATTTTTTAGAACTTGATGAAGGGATGATGAAGCATCATCATGTTTTTTCAATTGAAGAAAAAATCGATTTGCATGAAGCCATCAAGAACTTACGACCTGAATATCAATCCGTCATTCATTTAAAGTATTTTGATGATTTAAGTATTGAGGAAATTGCAACTCAACTTGGAATGAGCTCAAATACGGTCAAGAGTCATTTAAGAAGAGGGAAGCGAGAACTTCGATTGATGTTAAAGGAGGGGAGTTGCTAATGAATTCAAAAGCATATGAAGAAGCCGTATTAAAAGGGATAACGCGTGCTAAAACTGAAATGAAGCAACATAAAAAACCGATGAAGTGGAAAAAAACGATGTCAATAGCAGCCTCTGTTGGAATCGTAGGTATCATTGGATTAAGTCAGCCAGAGGTGGCAAAAGCATTACAAGAAATGACGCAATCATTCAATGCGTTCTCGGCACATTTATTTGGGGAACCAACCGGAAGGTTTCAAGAAGTGGCTAAAATGATTGGGGTATCAGAAGTTGATGAAGAAACAACTATAACACTAGATGAAGTTGTATTAGATGATAATCTTTTAATGATGGCACTAACGGTAGAGAGTGACTTTTTAGCTGGCTATGAGAAATTAAATGAAAATGATTTTTTTAATTTAGATTATTATTTATTCGTTAATGGGAAAAAAACGATGGCTAATAGTCCAAAAGTTCGCCAAATTGATGAGAAAACCGGAGCCATTATTATTGAAGCAAGTATGGGCGATCTTCATTTACCAGATGAAGTTACCATTGATTTAAGAATTAGTCAGTTAACACGTGGATTTGAGTCATTAAAAGGAAAATGGAATTTTAAATTTAAAGCCTCTAAATTTATTAGGAGGAGAACGTTTGAATCCGGATGCTACAATAGAGTATGAAAGGACAATGATTTCAGCTAATCAAGTCGTAAAAAGCCAGTTAGCTAATACGATTTATATGAGTGTTGAAGGGGAATCGGCTGATGACGTTTTTTATGAACTAGGAGATTTGGTCATTAAGGGTTCAAACGAAGAGCTTTACGATGTAGATGATGTTCAAGGGAGCTTTGATTCTGAGAAAAAAGAGGCAACTTTCAAATTAAGAGTGAATTCGAATTGGTCAGATTTAGAGTGGATTGAGATTTATCCTAGAACAACCGAGCCGTATTGTTATATTGTGAAAGATAAAATTTATTATCAGATTTATCAAACACCAAACACTCAAGTGATTGATGATCAATACCAAGCGATTACAAGAAAACCAACTAATCAGGAATTAGCCTCAGGATTTGCATTAGATGAAGTCATTTATTATTTGAATTTACAAAAATCAACCGAATTTAAAATTCTAACTGAGTTTATTGGAGAAGAAATATGGGTGAACTCAACTGAAAAAGTAATGATAGAAGATATTGAATTAATGGAGGATGAAGTGAAGATTATCTTTAGACTTCCAGATACTTATTGGCCACATAATCTAAGTAGTCTTGTTTTATTTGATGAAGAGTTGAATGATTATGCTCGACGAGAAGGACAATCGTGATGGCGGTAGAAGATCAATCGCAAGGGTTATATAGTGTCAGAATTGACTATATTGATACATCAAAAGCTTATACGATTGTTATTCCTTTGATGCCTGAATTAAGTGAAGAAGCGCCAGCATGGAGTTTGCGAATTCCGTTAAAATAGAGAAAGTTTTAAAGAATTAGGAACCAAAAAAGAGCCCTATGTCATATATTGGACAGTAGATAAGGGCTCTTTTTTCATAAGTCAGAACGACCTTTATCAGAAATGTAAGAAAAATTTAAAAATCTTCATCAACCATTGTTGAAATAATCGACAAGAGGTCATATAATAAACGTGAAAAACAAAAAAGAAAGGGTTTACATTAATTGGGGGAGAGGTTATGAAAGATGAGAATTTAAAAATTGTATTACCAGATCATTTACAAGGGCGTTCGTTAACCACGAAAGTTATTCCAATGCTATGTGGATTAAAAACGATGCTAACCCATTTAGTTGAATTAAACGGAGATGCTTCAATGTTACGTCAGTGGGAGAAACGTTGTTATAAGTCATATTGTATTAATGAAATCCAAGACTTACTATTAGAAAGTTATCAAGAAGATTGGCCTGAAATTTTGAAAGAACACCTTTTAAGTAAAGATCCTTGTGAACTAGGAGCTAGTGCGATTGATATTTATTTAGTGGCTTATATCACTGAAACATTTGGAGTTGGAAAAGATATTTTTATTCAATGTATTAAGGACATGGGAATTTCAACGAAAGATAATACAGCCAATGCGATTTGGAAAGTTGGAAAAAATGATGGAGTTTACTTAGGTTTATTAAACTCTGATGGCAGCATTCGGGATATTAATTTTTTCCGTCAATGGACGCATACGGAGTTTGTTTATTAAGGAGGGATTTCCATTAATTCATTTAAATAAGTTCAGACATAGGGGAAAAAGAGAACCTATGTCTTTTTTGTATGCTTACAAGTTAATCAAAATTTTGTTATAACAGTAGCATTAGAGAGCAGGGAATAAGATGAGTATCAAACTCCATTGTTGGTCCAACTAGGTGTGGGAAAATGACACTTATCAATTTAGTACTCAATTAAGAGATGGACAGGATACCGAAGAGGGGGGAATTTATCTCAAGGACAAAAGTAGTTATTAGGTATTGATTAAATCATGCAACGGCATACCACGTTCATTGTGCTTCATCGCTTGTCAACCATTTAAAAGCTGATCAAATCTTCTTGAGGAATAATGGATAGGTGATTGAGTAAGGAAAACATGATGAGCTGTTAGAAAAGAAAGGTTAAACTCAAACCATTAATTATCCTCTGAATAGGACAGTATGATGGATGAATTGGAATTCATCGTTGTACAGGGAGAGTAGGGATATAAAAATAAAATAAAAAAGAACACCATTACGGTGTCCTTTCGCTTGAATGGGAATATTTTTTATTGTGCTTCGGATGGATCAATGGAATGAATGGTTAATGTCGTTCCATCGTGTTCTAAGTGACCAATGATATCCCCTGCTTCACTTAAACCGATTAATGAAAAATTATCACCTGTAAAATCGGGCGAGTAAGCCATCCAGATATAAGTTCCTTCAACGGCTGATTCAAAGATTTTGGCACTATGAGCAATGCTAAAGGTTGGTTCCGTCACAAGCACTTCAAATAAGTCAGGATTTTTAGTGACCCCAGCATAAATCGTATAGGGAATATCATCCGATTGACGAAGAGCGACATAAGTTAACCCAGCTTGTTCTTCTAGGGTCGTTGTTTCATATTGAATCGAACCATCGATATATTCATAACCAGAAAAGCTACGATCTAAAAAGGCAAGAGAAATCTGTTCTTCACCTGGTACTCGATAAAGTAGAATCGATCCTTCTTCCGTCTTTTTCTCATAAAGGACTTCAAGAGCGCTTAAACCCGCTATAGTCATGGCTTCTTCTGTTGTTTTGGCACCAGAGTTATATTGTAAGACAAAGACGACGAGTAAGGCCGTGATAGATAGAGATAATGTAGCGATAATTTTTTTCAAATAGGTCAACCCTCTCTCTTATGATAAGTTTGATACATTATATTAAGCACGTTTTTGGTTTACGATTAGAGTGACAAATGATTACAAAATGAGCACAGGGATTAACGAGTCAATTCACGAAGTCCGATAAAATGAATCAAGGAAAAAGATTTATTTTTAAGGAGATGTCGAAATAAAGGAGGAGCTATTTGCTTCATAAGAAAATTGAAGGGTTGTGATTTACATTTTTTTCTAATGCTTGTACAATGTAACGTGAGATTTATTTGTTTATGGGGGAGTTATGGAAAGAAAAGAGAGGGCGTATTTACAGCATTATTTATCGACAGCTAAAGAACGAAAGCAGACAGTGAATCAGAGTCAGTCGTTCAAAAAAGTGCGGAAATTACAACAAGGTGAAGAAATTAAATTATATGATAAAGTCAAATTATTAAATTTAACAGATCATCTTATTTTAAATGTGATGATTGTCCCTGATCATGAGGTGAACTTATTTGAAGGAAAATGGGGTGAAACTTCAGAATTAGGCCATCTGATTTTAGAAGGTTCAGTTTTAACAACGTTTGAGTGTCAAGAAATTGAATATAAGATTTTATCTGTCAGTGGAATGAGAGGATAGAAAGATGTCTTGCTTTAGGGGAGACATCTTTTTTTATGCGTTTTCTTTTAAAAATAATGTCTAAAATGGTGAGGTGAACCATACAATGACAATGTAGTAAAAAAGACGACTACAATCGAATATCTTTGATAAAAGGGGAAATGGGTTCATGAGATTAAATCATCAATTCTGTACAACTTTTCAGGGACTAAATTTAAATTTAGAAGAGTTGTTAGGAAAATATGCTGCTCGTGAGTATGCTTATCGAAATTTAGTGGAATATGATATTTTAAATTACAGTATCTGTGTACCAGATCATTTGAATACGATGACCAATTGTGATGGTTATGAGTTTATTGCTTATGAGGCGAATCAGTATCATGATTATAGTATCGCGCCTCTAACCGTGACGATTAGTAGTCAACGACTTAATGACGCATCTTTTCAAACGAAGACAGACAAACTAGCCTTTTTAAAACGGATGGTTGGCATTATGCAACATCAATTTTCAATTAAAACGATGACTGAAGCCATGATCGATGGTTATCCAGCTGTGATTATTGAGCAGGCAATGAGTACCGCTGGAAGTCAAACGTATGCGATGCTTATTTCTAATCAATGTTTGACACAAATTTCAGTTTCTCTACACGGAAATTTTACGAATGCACGCGAAATCACGCATGCCATTGTGACGTCATTTAAAGTGAATTCGACACCAAGTCCTCAAAATGCCTCTTTAACCACGATGGAGAACCATCATGAGGTATTTGAACTAGAGGAAGAATATCGTTTAAAAGAATCGGTTCAGTATTTGATATCCCCTTCACATACTGAACCGGTGGATAATTGTGATATTCAAATAAAAGACTTGAAGCGGGATACACAGAGGGCTGTTGCTTTTTTAGGATGCGATGATTTAATTGATTTAATGTTTTGTACTTGGGGAAATACCGTTAATCATTTAGCTAGACTGATGATTGAAGCAGATCAAAAAGAGGAATATTAGGTGTTATTTTCACATATAAATGGTAACGGAATGTCTAGATAAATATTCATTTCATCACTAAAGAAGCTATGGCTAATTGTTGTCATAGCTTTTTAATATGTCAAGTTTAGGCGAATCGTTGAATATAATGTACTATCAAAGTCATAGAGACTCTTAAAGGAGAGGAAATCTAATGAAACAAATAATGAGTGTGATTTGTTTTTCGTTAATGACTCTTTGCTTGGTAGCTTGTTCAATGAATGGCAAAAAAGTAGATGAAGGATTAGATGATCGAGAAGATGAATGGACGATTCCACTATCGAATGAACAAGTCGCAGAATTAAATGAATACTTTAAAGCCTTGACTGTTACACATTTTGCTGATTATGAAGAAGGAGATGACTGCTCGTTACAACTATTAAATTTTTCCTCACAACTTTTGCAGTTAGACTATCCGGCGATGGTTGAACCGATGTGGCGGGAAGATGAAGCCTATGCTTCTTTTGATAAAAAAATGATGTTTTCATTGATAGAGCAGTATTTTAATCAAGAGGCACAATTGTCAGGAATCTATATTGATTTAGGAGATTATGTGGCACGACCAGATATTAAGTTAAAAACCTATCAAATCTATCCTGAAATTTATCAATGTCAGTTCAATGATGATGGAACTTATACGATTGATTTAGATTTATATGAAGTGGATGAAACAGTGATAGAACCCATCTCTTTAATTAAAAATTGGCATCAATCTATTGAGTGTCATCAAGTTGGGGTGGCAAGTGTAACCCTTCAACATGATGGAAATGAAAGTTATATTATTAGTTATCATCCCATTTATTTCGAATAAAAAAAAACCACCAGTTCTACTGGTGGTTTTTTTTTAGATCATTTGATCAGTTTCCATGATACCTTCAAGAATGTGATCAAGTTGATTCAGTTGAAGTGTTACAGTATTTAATTCCGTTTGACGCTTTTTATAAACCATTTGTAAATTCCAAAGCGATTCATAAAGAGGCTGTACGTCTGTTTCTAAAAAATTTGGATTAAGTTCAATCCCATGAATATTTTCTTCTAATAGGGTCATTTCAGTTTTTAGTGATGCTAGTTCATGTTTGATTTTAGAAGCCTTTTGTTGTAAATCTTCGTATGTCTCTTTTAAACTCATTTCAATCACTCCCAGTATTAATCTAAATTTAGTTTATCCTAATGAGATGCTTTTATCAGGAGAAATAGATATTTTGGCTAAGAGAGGTGTGTGAACGGACCATAATGAAGGCTAAAGGATTATCTAACTGTTTAAAAAATCATTGGTCAACAACTAAGTACGATTTTAATTTTGAACGTTTCTAAATCTGATTTTATTGTACATTAATAGATGAATTGGAGTATGTAATCATGAAAAATTACATAAATTAGTAATAATGGAGGTGAGGGAGGTGAAGTCCTTTACGCAAGAAAGTTTACGGATTATCAAAAAGGCATCAGAAGATAACAAGCTAGTCATCGTTGTTGGAGCAGGTGTTTCGATGTTATCTAATTTTCCATCATGGAAAGAAGTCATTGATCGATTTTCTGGTCCATTTTCAGAACAAAAAGAACGCTATTCGCAAAATGAATACTTACGAATTCCACAAAAATATTATAACCTGCGTGGACATAAAGAGTATTATGATTTATTACGAGATATTTTTGATCTCGATTTACAAAGTAATAAAATTCATGATGAAATCTTAAACTTAAATCCGATTCATCTTATTACAACGAATTACGATGATTTACTTGAGCAAGCGATTTATGCGCGAGGGCTTTTTTATGATGTTATTGCAAAAGATGAAGAAGTATCGCAAACCCGAACTAAGAAATTCCTCATTAAAATGCATGGGGATGTGAAACATCAAAATGTGGTGTTAAAAGAGAATGACTATCTCTCTTATAGTAGTCAATTTCGTCTCATTGAAACGATGGTGAAATCTATTATCGCCTCAAATATTACACTTTTTATTGGATACTCATTAAACGATCGAAATATGAAACTTATTTTAAATTGGGTGAAAGAATTACAGGGAAGTAGTTTTCAACCCGTTTATCTATTATATTTAGAGCAAACGTTGGATCAAAATAACTTTGATTATTATAAGTCACAAGGCATCCATGTGATTGATGTGAACCATCTTTTATCGAATGTGGATGATGCAACGTATGAACAACGCTATTTAACATTTTTTCAGGCACTTTCAAAACTAAATCTTGATGAATTATATCGCTATTCTAGCGATGATAATGAGCTTGGTGAGCGACTCACGCCTCTTGATGAATTAAATCGAGTCCGCTTAAATGATTTAAGGCATCTAATCAAAGAAGAAGTGACTGAAATGGGAGTCTTAAACTTATCTAAACCTTATGTTCTAGATGAACGGACGTGTTGGCAACTTAACAAAGCAGGGATTAGGACGGTTAAATTTCCAGATGGATCGGTGCATTCTATTCAAAATGATGATAAAAATTATTTGCTGCCACCGTATACGAGTGTCTTAACCGAGTGCATGAACCAAGGAGATGGGATTTGGCAACATTATCACCGTGCCTACTATCAATTTAAGCATGGGAATTTATTGTTAGCCTATGATTTGTATAAGAAAACAGCGGTAGAGGCGTTTAAATGTAAACATTATTTACTTCATTTTCTTGCTCAGTTTAATCGTTATTGGACCGGTCGCACGATTCAACGATTGTTAAGCAGTGAGCAATCACAGCAGATTGTGGATGAAATTCGTCAATTGAATTTAGAGTTGATGTATCATCATCTACCTGCCTCGTTTAAACGAAAATATGCCTTTTTAGCGGATTTGAGTAACTTTTATTTTATTTATAAATACTTAAATGATATGATTCAACTCATTAATGAATTGCCGAATCAAGACCAAGCGTTCGCGAGGTTAAATTTTAAGGCACAAGAATTATTTGAATTTATGCATGAAAATCAACTCGTGATTGATCAATATTTAGAAGTTTCGCACTTGTATAAAAGTTATATTGAAGCACGTTTGTATCATAATAGTGAGGAGTTAGACTCCTTTACCGTGCATTTGATTATTAAATATATGGGTGAAGAAGAACTCAAGCATCTCATGAAACGCCTCAATCGAAAACAGTTTCAAACCCCTCATGTCAATGAGTTAATTCTTTATTATAAACAGCTTTTAGCAGTCTTAACCCAACCTAATCTTACGACACTGATGAAAGTCCATGTTCAAAAGATGGTGAAGATCACTTTAGCTCTTCTTTCAGTAATTCAATTGAAGGAAGAAGAGCTACTAAGTATGTTACAGTTGTTGTTTAATGATGGTTCATCTATGATTTTGATAACGGATTGTCTCAACTTTTTGAGAGCTCAACTCAATCAATCTTCTCAGTTTCCAAAAGCAGTGGAGAACTTAATAGAAGAACAGCTCACTCATCAATTTATTAAGAAATATTTATTAAATGAGGAGATTGAGTCTTGCTACATTCAGTTCACGTCATTCTTAAGTCAACCGGTAGAAAAATTACGCCCATTGATTGACCTTTATTTGACACAGATTGATAGCTTTGAATTAGTAACCTTAACTCCAGTTATTGATGAGGAACTTCAAATGAAAGTCAGTGAGGCGTTAACAAGACGATTAAAAAAAGAATTTAATTTCAAGTTACTTAGACAAGCCTTTGAGTTTAAACTAGAGCTAGCTTATGATGAATTTGAGCAGCAAATTAAAGCACATATCACTCATCATCCAAAGGATTTATGTGCAGTTGGTGAGCTTATTGCGTGTGGTGTCCTCGATAGGAATAGCTTTGAATTTTTCATGAACCAAGATTCATGTGCTTATTTTTTAACTCATTATGAACAAATAGAGCAAGCCCCTTTAGAATCAGATTGGTTTTGGCAGTTATCAAGAGACATTCATCAACGCCTAGCCAAGACACATCACTACCAAGCCATTAAACAAGCATTAATTCAAAAAATCCGAACAAAGGTTGCAGCTCCTGAGCTGATTGACTTATATTTTGACTTATATCATCATTAGTTAGTCGTTGAAATGGAATCAATCCTAAAGAATGAAGTCTTTCATAAAAGAAGCTTCATTCTTTTAAAGGTTATAGTCATCATTTAATACCTAGGCGCATAGAATATGATGTAAGGGAAGAAAACGAAACATCGGGCGCTATAGCCAAGCGGTAAGGCAAGGGACTGCAACTCCCTGATCATCGGTTCAAATCCGATTGGCGCCTCCATTTTTCTTAGACTACAAATGATCATAAAGTCTGTCAGAGTGAGTCATGGAATGAATCCTTGTGACAGGCTTTATTTTTATGACGATGAACAATTAAAAGACTCCTACTAATTAAGGAGTCTTTTGATTGTTCAATTAATAAAAGGGAGAAATGGCATCATAGGATGGTCTAGTTCAAATTCAAGGTGTTTGTTTTTAGGAGGGGAAATGACAACCTGATTTGATTGATATAGTAGTGATAGCTTCTGAACAAGATGAGTGGATCATTCATCGGAGTTAAGTTTGAATCCATTTGAGATGGGTTGGCTGTGATGATAATATTTTGGTAACTGTAATGTTGAGATGATCCTTATTCAAGTTAAGGGAATATCAGTTATTAAACTCATTATTAAATACAATGAAATCAGGTTGAATATCTAGATTTGTTAGTCTTTGATTTTTCGTTTCAAGGAGATAGATATCTCTGAATTGCCCTTCAATAAGGGGAGTTGTAGCATAATATCCATAGATTTAAGTATTGAGAAGATGAATGATAAACTAATTAAACTAAGAAATAGAAATAAACTCAATAAAGAGAACCGCATCAGCTGTCTCTTGTGCTTTCATCTTTTTTAAACTGTTTGAGACTCTTTTTCACGAGGTATCTTTCTCCTTTATCAGGGGGGATATCATTTAAACAGGCTACTTGAACTCTTCCCTTCTTTTCTATTGAGTTAAATCATTACTTCTTGAAAAAGAAATGGTTGTTTTATTCCAGATGGGTGTAGGAGTTTGAGGAATTGTTTGGTATAATTTTAAGTAATGAGAATCAGGGGAACGGTGCGAGATATTGGGGAGAAAAGAGAATGTTCCACGCTGTGAGAGATTGATAAGTAGTAATCAAGAAGGGATAGATGACTATGTTAAATTCTTATTTTTATTTAACGATGAATAATGATTCAATTGTTTGCCAACAAAATGCACTAAATGATGACCAAATTTTACGTGCGATTTTCTTAATTTTAAGCCGTTTGGAACGTGATCCGGATTTAAAGATGGCACGTCATTGGATGCTAGAAAGTGAAACATGTTCATTAGAAGAATTAGAACAAAAACTGTTAGAGTTTAAACGTTTAATTCATGATAAAGATGATAGTGAATTATTACTCGAGTTTGATGTGGAAAAAATTAATGTAAAGGCTCATACAAAACTTGTTGGAATGTTCTGTGCTATTGCTTACCTTTATACAGGATTAGATGTGGATGGAATTATTAAGAAGAATCTTCATCAAGATATGGTGAATAACGGAATTGAAAATATTAAGCGTCACTTAGATAAAGAAGGATTAAAACCACATCGTATTGTTAATCATGTAGTAAATAATCAAGTTTGTTAATTAATCCTTATTTTACAAAAGTTTAAAAATAATTTAATTCTCTTCAACGTATACTATTAATAGGACGAAGGGAGAGATTGTAGAATGATTGATAAACAAGCGGGGAATTTAGAAATCGATGTGTTTTCAGGGGGGAAATACGCGGTAACTATGAACGGGAAATCAAGTGAACGAAAAAATCGACTTGAAGAGATGCCACACCCAGATTTTATAAGTTATTTAAAATCGACTTGTCGTCAACGAAATGATGCTTTATTTTACAAAAAAATGACGTATAAACCACTCACCCCATTCAATCATCAAATCCATCAACACCTTATTCTAACGATGCGTACACAATATGAAGCGCGACCAAATAGCTAACAAAAAAGGGGGGACTGTCTCAAAATGAGAGAGTCCCCCTTTTTAATCATGATTTACCAGAATGAGATCATAAAGATTGATTGATTTAATAGTTCATTAAATTGTAAATGATGTTTATTTTGAGATAGCCTTTTTGATCTCAGTGCAAGGAAGTTTCAGTGAGTGGTGAGGATTAAGTGAATGTTGAGTAAACGGAAAGGAGGTTAAGATTAAGAGAGAGTCCTTCCGACTGAAAGCTATTCCTTTACGGATTAAAAAATAAATATTTGATTGGACAATAGAATATCATGAAACACATAAGGATGATCAGATAAATAAGGATTGGATTAGGGTGATAGGGGAGGACCATTGCAGCAATGGTTGAACAGATTCCAAGTGCGATCCGATAGCCACCTTCAAAGAGGCAAAGTTCATCTTCATCAATCGAATGCTCATATCGCTCGCTTAACTCTTTAAGTTGAGAGGATTTCTTCGGAACCCAATTTAATAAAATCATCCCTGTTCCAATGAGGATTAGAGAAATTCCGATGGTAAAGAAAAATAAATGAATCATCCATATCATTTTGATCGCCCCTTTATTATTCATGACCTACCTTGTTGAAGAAATTATAGAACATTAAAGGTGTGAGATTTGTAGAAAAAGAGAGTAAAAAACAAAATTCTGACTTTTAGTGGCAAGTGGTCTGTCGAGTTAACCTAGAGACAATCTTAGTTCCGGTTTTTTTAGTATCATTTTTTAAAAGGGGTCTTATCATAAATCATTTGAAGCGTCAAGTTCGTGTTTAATAAGAATCGTTCGTCAAAAGTATCCACTTTCGTTACATGAAGATGAAGAAAACTGTCAATGGTAGTTTCAATCAATAAAAAAATCGGAGGCCGGTTGGCTCTCCGATTTTTTTATTCAGGGATGGTAAAGAATGAAGATAAGGTATATTCTTTTCCTTCAAGGATATCATATTGAATAAGTTCAAGTATTAATAAGAGTTGCTCTTGATGCTCTGTGAGTTCATCTACTTGGTTTTGATTAGCATCTAATTTGAAATTGTTATGTAAGACGCTAAATTCTTCATATAAATCTAACAAGAAGACATAGAACGGTGATAAGGGTAAGTTTAATTCACGTAAAATTAAGGGTGCAATAAAAATTGGACTGACATCATCGATATTTTCAATTTGAAAATCATCCATATTCGACATGATTAACAGTGGCGTTTCAAAGAACAGTTTGGCACGCAAAGCATCTGTATCTTTTTCAATGTAGCCATGTTGTTCATGAATGTCCGACTGGAAGTTAATCAGATGATCGCCAAAGAAGATGACTAAGGTTGGTTCATCGTAGTTTTCAATTTTAGTGATAAACTCTTTTAATGCAAGATCCGTTTGCTTTAGCCCTTCTGCGTAAGTTTCCATTTCAGTATTGTGTTCCCTATTAGCATCAAGGACTTCAATCGTATTTTCACCAAACTTTTTATCAAAAACGGCAATATGATTGGCCATGGTTAATCCGTAAGCAAAGATGGGGCGATCTGCTGCTTCTAACTCGGCATAAAGCTCATCAAAGACTGATTGATCTGAGACATACTTCTGACTATCGATGTATTCGAGATGTTTCATTTTATCAATGGATAAGAATTCATCAAATCCTAAAGCTGGATAAACTTGACTGCGTTTATAGAAGGCTGCATTATTCGGATGAATGGCAACCGAGGTGTAGCCCAATTGATCCATAAATGAAATAAAGGATGGGATTTCAGGTTTTGAGCTGAGTGCTTGTTGGAATGGAATGGTTCCTTCAAGTAAGAGCGAATTGGTGAACCCAACTAAATATTCAAATTCAACATTTGCTGTTCGATTTCCTTTAAACGGTGATAAGAAATGACCAGACGAATAAGTCTCTAGATACTGACGAAGATTAGGAAGCGGGTCTTCACTAAATGTTAATTGGTTGAAGATGGTTGGATCACTTAACGATTCACTCACAATGGTAATGATGTTAGGTTGTTGACTTAAATCAGCTGATTCATTATAGTCTTCGGCTTTTTTCGTATAGTCATCCATGATCTTTTGTAGGTTTGCTTCAGTATAGTGGTCATTTTTGATCATTAAATCGTTTTGGAGATTTGTAATAAATCCAAATAAGAATCCATTTTGTTGGTAATTATTTAACTGATTCCACTTCGTAAAGTAAACGGTACTGTTGACTAAAGGCTTAAGTGGTGACTTTTCATAATAGAAAATTGAGGCTAAGTAGGCGATAAAAATCGCGAAGAAAATGACTCTTAGCTTCATTGTCAATTTAAAGCCTTTGCGACAAATGAAGGATAGGATGGCAAGTAAAGCAATGATTACCAGGAGTCCGATGATAAGTGTCGGTGATAAGAGGTTTTTTACGTAGCCAATAATCTCATCTATATTTGAAATCATGGATAGATCCGATGGATAAATCGGTTCCCCAACGACTAACATTTTATAATAGTTGGCGATAGCCACGATCAACATCACAAGTGAAGAGAGGCTAATCGCTAGAATTAAGTTGTTAAAGAAGCAGAAGAAAAGTACACTAACCCCTAAAATAATCGTTGAGGCTAAAAACATTAAATTCACGTGATGAGCAATCCAAGTCATCGTTACATCAAGGTTTGGGAAGAAATAGATTACTTGCATTATTATCAGCATAAGCATCGAGCTTAATAGAAGATAAAAGATGGTGCGACACCAGTTGCGGGCTTGTTGATGGTTATTTGTATGACATTTTTTAAATAAATATATTTCACTAGTCGTGATCAACACAAAGAATCCAGCCAATAGCTGAGGTCGAATGCTGACATTGGCTAGCCCAATCCATTTAAATAAGGCAATGAATAAAGCTGGTAAACTAAAATAGAGAATGGTCATTGAGTTTAAAGTTGAACCTGGAAGTTTAACTTGTTTTTTACGAATGAGGCTATTGATTAATGTTAATAAAGAAAGATAAACACTTCCAATCATCCCGATATAGGCTGGAATTAATAGTAGAAGATGATCACGAGAAACTTTGATTTTAATTTCTTGCTCCGTTGTACTGAACAAATCAACAGTTTTAATAAGACGTTCATTTCGGTAAATTGAAACTTTTCCTGAAGTATTCGTTTTTAAAAAAGAGATACTTACCGATTCATTGGTTAGATTAGCTAACGTCAGCGGTGAGGTCGAGGTGGTTGATAGTGTTTCTTTATAAGACCAATCCGTTGAATCATTAAAAGTCTCTAATGCGATACTTTCATTATTGACACTAATCTGATTGATTTCGATTGAATTAGCTTCTTCATTTGGAACAAGATGAATTGAATAAGGTGACGTTAAAAAAGAAAGTGGTCGATCAATTGTCAGATTAGTCCAGCCTAAGACGACAACTGTAACTAAAAGGGTAATCAATTGAAGCGGCTGTTTAAAGTTAAACACCGTTTTAAACGTCTCCCTTTTAATCAGATAATAGTAAATAACAAGCCAACCAATCGAAGCGATGATGGCTATTAGTAAATACTCTGTTTGGCTATTGACCCAAGAGAGGATTCCATAGGTGGTCAGACAGCCGATTAGGATCCTTAGTAATGTATTATTTTTCATGATTATTATTCCCTCCCTTATGATAAAAAATAGAAGGACCGTAACAGATGTGCGAGTCCCATTTCGAACGTTTAACTTAATTGATACTTTCTTATTTTAAAGCAATTCGAGCAAAAAAGATAGAAAAAAGTCGAATTAGATAACGGGAAGTATTGACAATCTGATATCCTAATTAGACATTCTCACATATCAGTCCCCTACTTTTAAATATCAAATAACTGTGTCCCTTTTGTCGAAAAAACTATGGATTTAGTGTGAAAAAAATCTAAAGAAGATGGAGTTTTTGTATAGATATGTGACGATGACTTGATAAAAAGAGTCGTATCTTTTTAAATATAGAAGAGAAGATTTAAGAATGAGACAAATTAACGATGTTTAGTTAACCATGAAATGACAAAAAAATAATGAGTCGTCGTTAAATTGACCAGAATAAAGAGAGCATTTTATCCGTGACAAGCTTGTCATCAGGTTTAAAAAAAGTGTCAAATTCTAAAAATACTGGTATAATATTGTCTTGTTGAAATGAATTGAAAGACAAAAAGGTTGTCTTTAAGTCATAAGAAAGTGAATGAGTGAGTTCTAAAAAGCATTATAATGACTGCTAGGTCAATTAAGGAGAGTACTATGGAAAAGATTATTTTGATTAACTTAGTGATTGCCATTATTTTTTGTATCTGCTATAGTTATCAATTTTTGTATGTCATCGTGTCTTTGATGAAAAAAGATAAACCTCATCAAGAGACGAAAGCACATCGTTTTGCTGTGTTAATCGCAGCCCGTAATGAAGAGACAGTCATTAATCATTTAATAGATAGTATTAATACACAGACGTATGATCAAGGAGAGGTCACGGTTTTTGTTGTCGCCGATAATTGTACGGATCAAACGGCAGCATGTGCTCGAAAGATGGGGGCTATTGTCTATGAGCGATTTGATCAAACAAAAATTGGAAAAGGGCATGCCATGGAGTTCTTACTCAATCAAATGGAAAAAGATTATGCACCATTTGATGGTTATTTCGTGTTTGATGCCGATAATGTCTTAGATCAAAATTATATTTTAGAAATGAATAAGACATTTTCGGATGGTTATGACATCATCACCAGCTACCGAAATTCAAAGAACTATGGGGACAACTGGATTTCTTCCGGATATGCCATCTGGTTTTTATGGGAATCGGAGTTTTTAAATCGAGGTCGTATGTTACTAGGTACAAGTTGTGCAGTTTCGGGAACTGGTTTTTTCTTTAGTCGACGTATCATTGAGAAATACGGCGGTTGGAAATTCTTTTTATTAACAGAGGATATTCAATTTACAGTGGATAATGTTTTAAGTGGTGAAAAAATTGGTTATTGTCGCCAAGCTATGCTTTATGATGAGCAACCGGTAAAATTCCAACAATCGTTCAGACAACGTATGCGCTGGGCGAAAGGATTCTTTCAAGTTTTTCATCGTTATGGACTAGATTTATTTAAAGGTTCTTTGCAACGTAATACCTCTTGTTATGACATGTTAATGGTCATCATGCCGGCGATTATTTTAACGCTTTTTACGCTTATTTTTAATGGTAGTATGATTTTATTTGGAGATTATACGACTTATCAAGACGATTTAATTATGATGATGATGGGACGTATGATTTTAAATATGTATTTGATGTTAGTCTTTATCGCGACGGTAACGACAGCCACACAATGGAAAAATATTCATACCACAAGCTTTAAGAAATTAGCTTACATTTTCACGTTCCCATTCTTCATGTTTACGTATATTCCTATTACGATTGTAGCGTTCTTTAAAAAAGTGGAGTGGCAACCGATTGAACATAGCCGTGCGAAAACATTGGCTGAGATTAAAGAAGGGTAGGCGTAGATGATGATGAGTCAGTTGGGATCATTATTTTTTGCTCCGTTAGATGCTTATCCCGCAGCGGGGATGTTTACAACCCCACATTTAATTTCACTCGTTGTTTGTTTAATCATCCTATTAGTGGCTTTAAAAGCCTCGTTAAAGAAATCATGGGAGCAAGTGATGAAACTGACACGTGTGATAGCCATTGTTGTGACGATTTTAGAAGGGGTGAAAATCGCCTATAACTTCTACTATGGTTATACATGGTTAGATGCGTGGTTTCCATTATCGTTTTGCTCATTATTCATTTATGCCACATGGTTCAGTGGTTTTGGAAAAGGGGCTATCAAAAAAGTAGGGGATGCCTTTATTGTGATGGGCTGTTTACTCGGCGGAATTGGTTTCTTATTATTACCAACCACCTCACTGATGCGATATCCAATCTGGCATTTCTTATGTTTATATAGTTTGTTTTTCCATATGCTGATGATTTATCTAAGTGTTTTATACCTTTGGCATCGTTGCGTGCCGATCAATCGTTACACGTATGTTTATTTTAGTGTGTATTTCTTAATTTCAGCTTTAATTTGTATTGGATTAAATACGATTTATGACTCTAATCTCATGATTCTTCGTGAACCTTATAACGTTCCATTTAAATTTATTCAGGAGATTAAAGCTCAAAGTCAAATGGCTTACACGTGTTTAGCCACGTTAGCTTATCTCATCGGACCAGGATTATTTGCGTTTGGAATAAGTGCTTGGTTGAAAGCAAAAAAAGTAAATAACCAAACAAGTGACTTTTCTTATTAAGGAAGTCACTTTTTAAATGGTTTGATTCTTCAGTAAAACTGAAGGGCAATACGTTAGAAGTAGAAGGCATGTCTAGGCTGATCTCATCTTAGTAGAAGCATCTCATGTGGGATATCGATTTGGACTTAGTTGGTGTGAAAATGAGGGGTGAGGATGATTCTTCCTAAATGATGATGAGAGGCTAAAAAGAGAATGAATGGATTGAAGTTCAGATAACACCAAGAATTGTTCAAGGTAGTTGCGCTAAATGGTTATATTTATATCTCGTACGTTTAACGATGAACGAACAATGCGGAGTAGAAACTGTGACTCGATCACTTCATCTTTTAAAGTAGCTGTCTTTTTGGGACAGCCTTTTAGATAGGTGATAAAAAACAATTGATGCGGTTAAAAACAGTATTGTTTACCAAAATTATGCTATAATAAATGTATTAAAAAGAAAATAAAGGGGTAAAATGAATGAAAAAAACAACTACTATTTTAATTGGAGTTTTTGTGATTATTCTATTAATTGCAGGTTATTTTATTTCTAGTTATAACGGAATTGTTGCAGCTGAAGAGGAAGTTGATGCTCAGTTTGCAAAAGTTGAGACACAATTACAACGCCGTTTTGATTTGATTCCTAATTTAGTCAGTGCGACACAAGGTTATATGCAACATGAAAAAGATGTATTCACAGCTATTGCTGATGCGCGTTCAAAATTAGCAGGAGCGACAACTGTCAATGATAAAGTTGAAGCGTCTAATGAATTAGAAGGAGCGTTATCTCGTTTATTAGTGGTAGTAGAAAATTATCCAGAATTAAAAGCTGATAAGCAATTTACAGCCCTAATGGATGAACTAGCTGGAACTGAAAATCGTATTGCAACAGAGCGTAATCGATATAATGAATCTGTTCAAACGTTCAATGCAAAAATTCGTAAGTTTCCAACTAGCTTTATTGCAAGTATAATGGGTGTTGAAAAACGCGATTATTTTGAAGCTCAGGCAGGTGCAGATCAAGCACCAAGTGTTAATTTTTAAGAGATAAAGGAAAGGGTTGCGAAGTTTGCAGCCTTTTTCAATATTTAAAAGGGTGAAAAGTATGGAACAAGTGATAAAGAAGTGTAGCCGATATAAGAAAATAAAGTTTACGTTGTTACCGAAGTTATTTTTATTGATCGTAACATTAGTTGGTCTTTTTAATCTGAGTTCGTTAGACATACAAGCAGTTGTGAATCCAGATCAAAGTTTTTATGTCACCGATAAAAGTCACGTTTTAACTCATCAAACAAAAGAACATATTTTAGAGATTAACTATGTGTTTGAAAAAACAAAGGAACGCCCACAAATTGCAGTTGTCATCATTCCAACACTCGATGGAAGTGATATTGAAACCTATGCGGTTAAGCAGTTTGAGAAAATGAAAATAGGGAATGAAAAATATGACAATGGGGTTCTTATTTTACTAGCAACGGAAGATAGGGAAATCAGAGTCGAGGTTGGTTATGGACTTGAAGGGGCTTTACCTGATGGAAAAGTTGGTCGAATTCTGGATGCGTCTATGGAAAACTTAGCATCAGGTCATTACTCGCAGGCGATTGAAGATATCTTTAATCAAATTGTTTTAGCTATTCAAGATGAATATGCCTATGAAGATGTCTTTAACGGGACCGTTCCTAAAGTTGAATCCGAAGAAATGAATGAGTTACCTATTTTTGGGATGATTATTGGTGTCATTGTTGTTTATTTTATCGTCTGCCGAGTGATTGGGATTAACTCAGTTGATGCGCTAATCTTACTGATTAACCTTCTTTCACAAGGGTCAAATCATTCTTCATCATCACATCAATCAAAAGGTGGAGGCGGCCGATCTGGAGGTGGCGGTGCCTCACGAAACTTTTAAAAAATAAATTAAAACGAGTTTTTTACTTATGAAACGATTAAACAGAGTAAATGAAAGGAGCTATCTTTGGCGAAGATAGCTCCTGTTCTATATACAAACAGAAATGTTTTCTACATTTAATACAGCAACCGAAATATGAGATGGTTATGCCGTGCAAGGCAGACTATAGTCCAGCTAAAAGTTTTTACGATGTAAAAAACTTATCTGGACTTATATAGTGACTAAACTAACAAGAATAAATGGAGTGTATTAAAAGGTTGAAGCTTGTTAAAGTCAGCTTTCTTTGACTTCATTAAATGAAAATTATCACAACGTATTCATATCATGCTTCAATTCTGTGTTCTATTTTAATTGATTGATGAGATTGAAGTTCAAAATGGATAAAATTTAAACAAAAATAAGTAAAAAGTGACTTTTCCTATTAGGAAGGTCACTTTTTTGATGAATTAGTTTTCTAACGATGTTTTTAAGATAGATGGACTTTGAGACACGACACATGCTTCTTTACGTTGTTTCTTCAAGGTCCAGAAAAATGTTAAGCTAAATGAAACCGTCATTGAAATAATAATACAGATGATTGCATTGATTAGGTTAGATAGTCCATCCTCCCCGATGTAAACTGGTAATGATAAAATCCCTGAAGTCGCTGAAACATAAGTTCTGACATTCGTTAACCCAGCCCAGATTCCAGCACAACCTCCACCAATCATAGCCGCAACAAGCGGATATCTTAATCGTAACGTCACTCCATACATGGCAGGCTCTGTAATCCCCATAAAGGCGGTTAAACTACTAGGTCCAGCAATACCTTTTAATGAACGATCTTTTGTTTGACAATAAATTGCAAACGTTGCAGCAGCCTGCGCCATATTTGAAGCAAACATTGGTAATCCCATTAACGTTGCATAACCAAGTGTGGCATACTGAGCAAGTTGAATTGGTAGTAAACTGTAGTGCATCCCTGTCATGACGAGTAACGGACAAATCATGCCCATCATAATCGGTAAAATCCATCCGACTTTTTGGTCCAAGATCTTAAATAGACTGGCTAATAAATTACCCGCCATCGTTCCCAGTGGGCCAATGGCAAGTAAAGCAAGCGGCGCCATCACAAGTAGAACAACCATTGGAACGAAAAAGATTTCAATGGATTTTGGCGTGTAGCGTCTGACGGTTTTCTCAACGAAAGACATGACCCATGTAATTAAAATCATCGGAACAACAGATGCCGAATAAGAAGCGAGAACCATTGGGATTCCTAAAAAGGTAACGGCTTCACCGGCTGATTTTAGTTCGACGAGGTGAGGATGAAGTAAGATACCTGCTAATACGACGGCTAGATAGGCATTACATTTAAATTGCTTAGCAGCCGACATCGCGAGTAAAATCGGCATAAAATAAAAGGCTGCATCTCCAATAAAGTTTAAAACATAGTAATTTTGTCCTGTTTTATCAATCAGATTGGCTGCTACTAATAACGCGAGTAACGCTTTAATCATCCCAGCACCAGCAATTGCACCAATCACAGGCGTAAAAATACGAGAAATCGTATCAAGTATTCGAGAAATTAATGATGTTTTACGTTGATGAGAGGGTGTCACCATAGACGGAGCAGACTGCTCACGTAAGAGTTCTAATTGATCATACACTTGTTGAACCTTTGGTCCAATGACAATTTGAATTTTTGTCTGTTGAAGCACTACATTAATCACGCCATCTAATGCTTTTAATTGATTAACATTCACGAAGTCCATATTTTTTACATCTAAACGTAAACGCGTCATACAATGCGACAAACTGAAAATGTTGGCACTTCCCCCTAACGCCTCTAAAATCATAGAGGCTAAATCATTTGATTGTTTTCTTTTCATTCTATGCTCCCCTTTTAATCTAAATATTATTTTCCATTTTAACATAATAAGGTAAAAAATAGAATGTTATGGATAAAAGTGTAAAATAGTAATCATTAGACAATAGACGTAAAAATAGGAGGATTTTATATGAGAAGCAATGGTGCAGTCCGACTACTCATAATTTGTGAAAATACAACTGGAAAAACAAAAATTAAGATTTCAAATACTAGTGGAGTCGTGGGACCACTCCTTTGTGACTTAGGAGTTGGGAGCAATTTCATCAGACAAGTGGAAACAATCTTTAAACCATATGCTATTTTAAATGAGGAATACGTATAAATAGATAAAAAGAGAGTTCTAAATCAATTTCATTTATATAAGTGAGGATGAAAATTTTTATTGTGACTTATAGTTTTATGAATAACAAATATTTAGAAATAATAGAAAAAAAAGAGTGTGGTAATGGTCCGGAGAAGTTAAAATGGAAAATAAAAGATTGCACTATGTTTTAGATAAATGTTGATGTTTGAAACAGCTGACTGTATTACCTATATTCAATAAGTGATGGATTGAAATTTAGATGATTCAAGTCCAATAATTATTTAAAATAGGGCCTAAGATTAAAGGGACTAGTTTGTATTAAGATGTAACCTATAGAATCGACACTTTTTATAGTGTCGATTCTATAGATTATATTTTAAATAAGGTCATCTCCTTTTTATGCTCATTTAGTTAGATTGAATAGTTACAGAATAATTAGATTTATAAATGAACAGATTAGAATGTATAAAGCTCTTTGCCCGAGCAGATGAAGATTAGATTATATTATATTCGATGATCACGCTAGGGGGGGCAGTGATGAAGAGAACTGTGAAGAAATTTGAGCTTAGTCAATGTATGTTTGGGAAATAAAAAAGCTGATTTATTAAAACTTAAATTATGTCAATTTCTATTTTTAAAACACTTGTATCTACAATGATATTGACAAAAAATGATTAATTATGTAATTTTTATATGTACGCGATAAAATAAAATATTTCAAATATAGAGCAATGCTTTTCTTATATAGGAATTAAAATATTTATATAGAAAATGAGATTTTTTTTATAGTTTTAATATTAATCTTAGTTTTTAGACCATTTTGGTACTAACAAATCCTATGGTTGCGCTAAAGCTTTTGCGATGTAAAAAACTTATCGAGATTTATATATAAGAAAATTAAATGTTGTATTTTTTTCTGAGCTTTATTTATATTCTATTTTACTGCATACAAAAATGCAGTTTTTTTATTTAGGAGGAATCTATAATGCTTGAAAAAGAGCTTTATCGAATAATAACCAATGTCATGCACGGTATTGTTATGTGTGAGCAAGATGAAGATAAGAAAGATATAGTTTATAAATCACTTAATGAGTGGTGGTTTATAGCATTTAAATATAATTTAATCGATAAAGAGGGAATGTTGGTTGCACCTAGTAATGAAACAGACATGATCTTAAATTATCTAAGTATCCATTCAGAAGATTGGATTGATCGAATTGTGAATCAACCAGAAAATTTAAAATTTAGTCTTTGTTTTGAACCTTTATTAGAGAAAATATCAGAGACACGATATGTTATCACGGATGAGGGAAGACTGACAGCGGCGATGTGTTTGGATTATAATGTTGATAAAGAACAAAATAAAGTATTTGAATTGTTACGAAGATTAGATGCAATAAGTTATGTTAAAGTACGAAAGTTTATAATTGAACATCCAATAGCTACTTTACCTCAATTAGGGAAGTTGCGTCGTATTTTAACACAAAGTGGATGTAGAGAAAATTTTATTGATGATTTTTATGCTTATTGCTATGAAGAAATTCCATCCAATGCAGTTTATCAATGCCCAATTGTCAATGGACTGCGATAAAGGAGGATGAAGGATATAGATGTTCACATTATCGTTGTAACCTGGTTATGAAGCAGATTTCTCCTAAAAAGATTAATATAGATAGGGGATATAAAAGGGTTAAGCCAGGCATAAATCTGTTTATAGTTATTCCAGGATTATTAGAGTTAGAGATTAAGAAAAAATGCGATAGGCTTAACGTTGAATGTGAATTATGGCCAGATAAAGATAGATATGACTGTAAAATTACTTTTGAAAACCAAATGTTTTTTGCTATTGATGCCAAAGATTATCATAGTCCGTATCGATTGGCTTATGAGTTGGAAAATAAGCTTTCAAGTTATAATCCTCTTAATGGAATACGGAATTTTATTGTGGTTCCGGATGATTCAGGTAGAAATCGTAAGGACTATTGTCAAGTAGTAAATAATAAGTTACCTCAGAATATAGAGTGTTTGACATTTACAGATTTAATAAAAAAAGTAGAGGAGCAAATAGATGTATGTTCGAAGAAAGTATCAAAGAGTTAGAAAGGTTAAATAGAGGCACGACAAAAAATATAGATGTAAAGGATTTGAAAGAAGTATGCTTAATTGAGAGTTTTTTATTATGTTGCTATGAGAAATTTGCGATATCTGACATAAAAATGGTTCAAGTAATTTTGAAAAAATTTCATAAGTGTGGGAGAAGTGAGTTTGATTATCAAGATTTTCTTATTGATAATGTTGTATATAATTATAATAAATTTACTTCTTTAAAAACATTCAAAAAATATTTTAATCTGTACGAATCGCTGGACGATACATTTAAACTATTGAGTATCAAGAACGAGAGGGTTTCTCCTAAACAGGGGTATAAGAAGAGTAAGCGTTATAAAGAGTATTCGTCACTTTGGGTTACAAAGCACGTTAATTTAGGCATGGATATAAATTTTGCCCCCAATATATCGCAATATACATTTAGGCGAAAAGAGACTATCTATGAGATTGATTTAAATGGGGTTTTAATAGATTCAGCGGAGTATTATCCTAAAATAAAACCTAAAAAGGGAGATAAAATTGAATTTACTTTTAAAGAATTAGCTTATTTAGCAAAAGAAATGGATGAAAAGTTAAGTATAGCTGGAGAAAAAAGCGAAAATTATTTTTCTCGTTTTGATCGAATGACAATTAAAAAAGTTAAACAAGGGAAAATAACAAAAAACAGTATAATCAAAGTTGATAATATAGCTTATATTTTAGGTATGGTTGGATCAGGAAAGTCTACTTTAATGCATATTTTAACTTATGGTACAATCAAAAAAGGAAATCGGGCTACTTTAGTATTAGAGACCATTACAGATGTTCATAAAGTAGCTCAAATTTTTAAAATATTAGGATTTTCAACTGCTGTTGTAACAGGAAGAACTACCATTCTCCAGCAAATGAAGAAACTTAAAGAGGAGGGAGATATGTTCTTGTCACAAGAATGTGCACCATATTATACAGCCCCCTGTCCAATACAAGGTGCCATAAAAAATTACCGTCATTTAGAGCGGATAGAATTTGGTTCGGAACCTTGCTATTCACTTGAACATAATAATGCAAAATATATTTGTCCTGTTTACTTTAATTGTCCAAGAAAAGCACAACATTTAAAGATAGCACATGCAGATGTAATTATTACTACAACGCATTCTCTAGTTTATGGAAGGACACCTCTGTTGGAAGGAGGAATTTCCATGCCATTATTAGATTTTATTTTGAATTACATAGACTTAGTAATGATAGATGAAGTTGATAAAGTCCAAGTGACATTAGATGATATTTTTTCTAAAAAATATGAATTATATAATTTAGTTTCCGATAATTATGATACATGGAGTTATTGGAATCATCCTAAAAATCAAAAGAGAAAAACAAAGAAAATCCGATGTTTATTAGATGCTTACGATGATTTTAAAAAATATTACGATAAGCTTCATTATTTTTTAAGTGATGGGACAAATACGAAGATTGAAAATTTACTTAAATGTGAAACTTGTTTGACGGATAAAATTATTATTGAAAAATTTGTGGATGATTTAAAATTAAAAGAGGATTTATTGAACTATAGTAACTTAAGTAATCTAGTTAGTATAGAAGAAAATGCTATACTTGCAAATTATGAAAATAGTTTATTAGGTACAGCAGAAAATATAAGAGAGTGTTTTAATCAAGTAAGAAAGCATTATGTTAATTCAAAAGTAAGCGAACTTGAGTTTGAATTTGTATTTCTTTTTTTATGTTTAGATAAAACTGTGAAGTCATTTATAAGATCTGCGGAATTACTAGAATATGAAGATAAGGCACAATTAAAATTACCGTATATTACACGTAATCCACTTCAGTCAATAATGCATTTAATACCAGAAGCGCTATTAAAGCATATTTTTGGTTATATTTATGATAAAGAAAAAATGGATTTTACAGTATTTCGGCAATTTGGTTTAGGTCGTTCAATTTTATTAGACTTACCTTTTATGAAATTAAATGAGAAAGGAGAAGCATTAGGACCCCAAACAATTTTATTTTCTGGTACGAGTTATGCTCCAGGATCATATCGTTATCATATCGAACGAGATGTTACATATATTCTTGAACCAAGAGAGGAAATTCAACAGTTTATTCGGAAATCATCTTTAACAATTATTCCTACAAATGTAAAAGTATCTGGAGTCAATGATAAAGATGATGCATTATCTGAAATTGTAATAGCATGTCAACAATATATCCAGTCAGAATTAGATAAAAATCATCGTATCTTACTTATTGTCAATAGTTATGAGCAGTGTAAGCCTGTGCAAGCAATAATTAATGAAATTTGGAGAAGTGTAGAGTGCTATTCGTTAATAGAAGATGATAAGGAAGAACAGGTAGGATTTGTTAAACGTGGAAATATTGAGAGACTAAGGCTAATAGCTCCGGCTTGTCAAATTCTTATTGCTCCTGCAACTTCTATTGAACGTGGATTTAATATAGTAGGAGAAGATGGTCATTCGTTATTTAATTCTCTATTCTTTTTAGTTCGCCCAATGGAAGTACCAAAAGATATTAGTCGCACAATGATTCAGATTAATGGTTTAGCTTATTCGTGGATAAAAAAAGTAAATCAAGAGCAAGAGGAATTGGATATCGTGGATTTACGGGGATTAGTAAATCAGTTTTGGAAGGATGCATTAGCGGATTATTATGAGGTAGGAAGTATGCCAGAACAATTGAAAAGTGAAATAGTTATTTCACGCTTTATTTTAATTATGCAGATTTTTGGACGTTTACTTCGAATTACTAATTTTGAAAAAACTCCACCACATATTTATTTTGCAGATGATGCTTTTATCAAATCAGGAACAAGTAATTTTGATTTATTACAAGAGATTTGTAAATATCTTGAAAGATTATTAGATAGTGATGAAGATAAGGAGCTAAGTCATTTATTGTATCTACCATTTTATACAGCATTAAAGAAAGGGTTAAATGGTTATGAATAAAGAAGCATTGTTTTTACAGGGATTTAATTTACGTAGAAATCTTACAGAAAATTTATATGGAACACATATTCCACTTAAGTGGAGTGAATTCTTTAAAGATTATTTATTTGAATTTAAAAATGGCCAACCAACTAGACTCGTTAAAACTCAATCGCTCAAGGAGATAATTTATGCTATTTCTCCTCGAATTGTTTATTGTAATGATTTATATACAAGAGAATCGAATCCTTATTTAATTCTTAGTACAGAGGACATTGATAATGAATATTTAATTTATGCAATACAAGTATGGGGAGAGAATCAGATAGTCAAAATAAAAGATATTGATAGAAAAAGAGCTTTTCTTCAATGGCTAGATGAATTATCGATAGAGGACTTAGCTCCATCTAAAAAAAAAAATATTCCTTTATTAAAATCGGGAGTAGACCAAACGAATGGTAAAATATTCGATTTGATACCTAAATTACTATGTCTGCAACTTATGAAAGACAAAATAAAGGTTCATCAATCTGAATTAGAATTCATGATTGCAATACACAAAGGAAAGAGTCGTATATATAGTAAACCAGAGTTACTTTTTAATTCATTAAAAAATCGAAAGGATTATTTTTCGCTTAGCTTAGAGTTTACTTTGCAAACAATCCCAAGCGAAAGTTGTTATAAAGTCCTTTATACTTCCAAAGTTTCGCGTTGGTTAAGTAAGGGAATTTCTTATAAATATTTAATAAGTAATAATGTGACAGTTTTTAAAAAGATATCTAGTAATCAATTATTTACACTTGAGGTTACAAAGGATAAAAAGGACATTATTTGGAAAAGTGATACAGTAAAACTTTATAAAGAGTATTTCAATGAATCGCTTCCTCCTGTAAAAGAATGGATTAATAGCCCAAATAAGTATCATGACAATCAATTATATGGACTTTATCACCCACAAATGGGTGGAGGAATTACAACAATTGAATCAGGTTTAAAAATGAATGATAAGTGGGATATTTATAATGAGATTAAGAGGTCTTGCTCAGAATGGTTATGTCCGATTAAAGGATTGAACGCAATGCGAGTTACTGGTTTTTCAAATGTAGACTATGATAATTATAAAGAATTATTAAAGCAAATGACGGGAAAAGAGCACTTAGTAATTGAGATTTATTCGTATAGTTCTAATGAAATTAATTCTATATTAAAACGAGAAGTATTAAAAATTATTGGTGCTACTGAAGGCTTCCCTTCATATATCACAATTAAAGAAATCTATAATCCAACTATTTTATCAGCATTAGATCCAGAAAAGCAAGAATCTGAAAGACATCATTTACGAATTTCAGAGATTCAAAATCAGGTTAAGTATACTTCTGATTTAACAGTAGCATTTGTCTTATTACCATATAAAGATAGTGATGGTAATAATTATTTTGAGGATAATACAGACCCTAAAAAGGCAATTAGAGCTGGATTGGCGCGTCAGGGTAGATTGACACAATTTATTGATGATCGTATTGAAAGTGACATCAGTCATCGAGTTGATGCAGCTATTCGTGATATGATTCGGCAGTTAGGGTATCTTCCGCAGATTCATGCACCTAAAAAGAATAAAGAACTTAATCAAGTAATAACAACGGGAATTCATGTCATAAACTTTAAAAAAACCCCCTATGGAAATATAGATAGAATGGCGTTGTTTTTGACAGCTATTCCTCATAAACATGAAATAAGAGTGGAGTGTCCTGCGCTTTGGAGAGGCTCTAAACGATATTGGGAAGCTTGTTTAGAATTTCAAAAATTAGCTACCATAGAGTCTTATAAAAAAGTTACTAGAACAAGAGTTAGTCAAGATATTAAACAAAAAGTTATAACTTTACTCCATGATAATAATGATCAATTACTTGTTGTGGATAGCAATGGTGTAACAAGAAATTACTGGAAAATGTTGACTAATAAAACACTTGAGGCTGTAGAGAAAGAAGATACATATACTTTAAAAAAATTAATGTTCGATAATGAAAAAAGTATATCGTTAACAAAAGAGCATAATTTAAGAATTATTCGTACTCGTCAGAATTCAGAAGTATTTGACTATTTAACTCCTCAAAAAGAAAATGGAGCATGTGAGAGTAAAAGTGGTTTATTTATATCATCTGATATTTTTTATAGTATAGGGGAACGACCAAATCAAGGACCATATACTAAAGCAGGATTGAAAAGCTCTAAGTTAAAGACGCCAACAGAGCAATATAAATATGTAGATATGATTGAATTTTATCCAATACATTTAAAAGTAGAAGACGAGGCAAAATCTTGGGTATCTTATTTGCATCGTTATCGTAAAGAGGCAATTCAATATAAAGGAACCTTAAGGAATACATTAGTACTTCATTTAGCTATGAAGTTAGAAGAATATATTTATTAGGGTTTGGGATAACTTAATCAGAGAATGTGATTTATATAGGTTAACTAAAGATAAAGGTGTGATAGGAATGATTGTTTATGAAGCGACAAAGGGAGAATTTTTAGAGCATATTTTAAATGATCAGTTAACGATGAAAATTTATGAGAATTATAAGAAAAAGATTGGGAGAACATCACAAAATGAGATTCGCTCTTGGGATAATTCGATGCAATATATGTATAAGGTGTTACAAACGAATGAAATTCCAGAAGAGGCTGGTGTTGCCATTGAGTATAAAGTGCCAACGACTTCTAAACGTATTGATTTTATTTTAACAGGGATGGATGAGTCAGAGAAAGATTCTGTAATCATTGTTGAATTAAAGCAGTGGGAGAAAGCGGAGCTTGTTGATTATAAAGATGGAATTATTAAAACAAGGTTTGCGCATGGAGTTCATGAAACAGCTCACCCATCTTATCAGGCTTGGTCATATGCTAGCTTAATTGAAAATTATAATGAGTCGGTTCAAAGTGGAGAAGTGAATCTTTATCCGTGTGCGTATTTACATAATTATGTCTTAGATGAGCAAGACGATTTAATTAATGAACACTATCAAAGTTACTTAGAGAAAGCACCTGTTTATGCAAAAGGTGATGTCTTAAAGTTACGTGAATTTATTAAGAAATATATTAAATTACCTGATCAGAAACGTATCTTATATAAAATTGAAAACGGGAAAATTCGTCCCTCAAAGTCATTACAGGATTCTTTAAATTCAATGTTAAAAGGAAATGAAGAATTTGTCATGATTGACACTCAAAAGGTTGTATATGAAGAAGCAATTGAATTAGCACGTCAATCTTATCGAACAAATCAGAAAAATGTTTTGATTGTTGAAGGAGGGCCTGGAACAGGAAAATCTGTTTTAGCGATTAATTTATTAGTTAAATTAACGTCTGAAGATATGGTTTGCCAATATGTGACGAAAAACAGTGCACCACGTGCGATTTATTGCGAAAAGTTACAAGGCAATTATAAAAAATCGTATATTAATAATTTATTTAAAGGTTCAGGTTGTTATTATGAATCTGATCAAAATGAATTTGATGTTCTTATTGTAGACGAAGCGCATCGTTTAAACGAAAAATCAGGAATGTTTAAAAATAAAGGGGAAAATCAAACAAAAGAAATTATTAATGCTTCTAAATTTTCGATTTTCTTTATTGATGAAAATCAACGAGTAACAGTAGCTGATGCCGGAAATAAAGATGTGATACATCATTTTGCTAAAGAATTAAATGCGGATGTTTATGAAATGAAGCTAGATTCTCAATTTAGATGTAATGGATCAGATGGTTATTTAGCATGGCTTGATGATGTTTTAGAAATTAAAGAGACGGCTAACTTTGATGGATTTGAGTTTGAATATGATATTAAAGTTGTAGAGACGCCTCAACAAATGCAGCAATTAATTGAAGAGAAAAATAAAATTAATAATAAAGCTCGTATTGTAGCCGGATACTGTTGGGAATGGAAAAAAGATGGACGCAATAATTCAAACTTTAAAGATATTCAAATTAAAGAGCATGATTTTTCAATAAGTTGGAATCTTGGGAATTCTTCAACTTGGGCAATTGATTCTGAGTCAGTGAATGAAGCAGGCTGTATCCATACATGCCAGGGGTTAGAGTTTGATTATGTAGGAGTTATTATTGGAAATGATATGCGATATGAAAATGGTAAAATTGTAACAGATTTTTTCCAACGTGCAACTACAGACCAATCGATTAAAGGTTTAAAAGGCATGTATAAAAAGAATCCAACACAAGCTCTAGCTTTAGCCGATGATATTATTAAAAATACCTATCGTACTTTAATGACACGTGGTCAAAAAGGTTGCTACATCTATTGCACTGATAAAAATCTGAGTGATTATCTCAAAAAGCGTCTGGGGCAATTTGATAAAGTTATTCGTTATATTCCAGTTGGAGATGACTATGGTTGGTCAATGGCTGCAGAAGACGAAAAAGAATAAGATGAAGTTTTTAAAGAAGATATTAGCATAAATTATTAATGTTACGAATTATTAAAAGACGTATTTAAAATTTGTATAAGTTTTCTAGAAAAAGAAATGAAACAAGAAATTTCATACTTTATTGCGGTGCGCTCGTTTATCATGAAAACAAATAAAACAGGAACACCGGATTTAAAAGAAGTGAATCATCGTATTTCAAAAATGCTAGAAGAAGCGATCTTAGGTGATGAAGTCTTAGTTCTTTCTGAAGCGGGAAGCTCAGATAATTTTGACTTATTAACAGAAGAAAACCTTCAAAAACTTCAAGCGATGCCACAAAAAAATATTGCCACTAATATCTTGATGCGTGTTATGAAAGAAAAGGTCGATAGCTTAAAGAAAGTTAACTTAGTCAAAAGTAAAGAATTCTCAGAAAAACTTCAACGCATCTTAGAACAATATAACAATCGTCATGATGAAGAAGATGTGTATGTCGTATTAGAAGAGTTAATTAAATTAAAAGATGCCATTTTAATTTCTATTGAAGAAGGAACCCAACTGGATTTAACTTATGAAGAAAAAGCGTTCTTTGATGTCTTAACAGAAGATTTAGAAATTTTAGAAACAATGGATCGTGAGGTACTATTAATGATTGCTAAAGACTTAGCTAAAGTCATTAATGATACCATCAAAGAAACAGGAGATGAATGGTACAAAAGTGAACGTGCGCAAGCCAAAATGCGTACCAAAATCAAACGCCTCCTAAGAAAATATGACTACCCGCCAAACAAAAGCGAACAAGCCATCAACCACGTCCTCGAACAAGCTGAATTACAGTGTATGAGTATGAGATAGACAAAAGAGTTAAGTGTAATATGCACTTAACTCTTTTAAATTTAGGATGTGTTTTAAAAGAATGGTGATTTTGAGTTGAAATTCTGATGATTAATCATAATTAAATGGTTACTGTCTTAATCAAGGATTTGATTATTAATCGTTTTAATAATCAATACTTATTTATAAAAGAGTCTAAATTCATTTTATTACTGTTTTTTCCCCGATAGTTTTAACGGATAAACCTGATAAGATGCTTGGTTGTTTTTTTAATAAATCATATAATTTTGATAGGTAGTAATCATTGCATTTAATAGGAGTATTGAGGTATTCATTTAGAAATTAATACTTCTATCGATAGTATCAATAATATTTGTAAAGAAAATAAATAATGGAAAGATAACTACGTCAAATAATTTTCGTGAAATTTTTCGTGATATTAAGGAGCTAAATTCACTAATATAAGTTTATTTGTATTTGTCGTCTCAATCGTATTTTTACGAACTTTTTTGGTCTTCTATATCATTACCTTGTTAAAGTAATAAAATTTAATCTATAATAAAAGAGATAAAATTGTTTTAATTTTAGTGAGAGTTAGTAGGAGGATAAGGATGAATAAAGCCTTAACAATTAAAGATATAGCAGAAATTGCTGGAGTAGCGAAAAGTACGGTATCTCGATACTTAAATAATGGAAAAGTAAGTGAAGAAACAAAAGAAAAAATAAGACAAGTGATTGAAGAATATAATTATGAACCTAATGCCTTTGCACAAAGTCTTAAAGCAAAAAAGACTAAATTTGTAGGGATTATAGCACCTGGGTTAGACTCGATTGTTACCTCAAAGGTCATTATGGCAATAGATATGACGTTACGAGAAAATGGGTATAATCCATTAATCATCAATACAAGTTTAAGAAAAGATTTAGAAATTGAAAGTATAGAAAATTTAGCTCGATTAAAAGTTGATGGAATTATTTTAGTGGCTACAGAGATTAAAGAGATTCATCAGGAAGTCATTCATCAATTAAATGTCCCATTTGTAATGATTGGACAAGGAAGTGATGGAATTATTTCTATTATTAACGATGATTACCAAGCTGGATTTGAGATTGGAAGTTATGTTCAAGAAATGGGACATGAGAATGTCATTTATTTAGGAGTGCCAGAAGATGATACTGCCGTTGGAATCAATCGTCGTAATGGTGTTATAGACGGCTTACGTAACAACAATGATTCGATTCATATCCGTGTATTAGAATCTGACTTTACGAGTGAACTAGCGGAGAGAGTTATCGATGAGGCTTTAATGGAAAATCAGCCAAGTGTCATTATTTGTGCGACTGATCGTATCGCATTAGGAGCTAGAAGGGCTATTTTACGTCATAACCTAAGTGTGCCTGAAGATATTTCATTGACTGGTTTTGGTGGCTATGATTTGGCAACCTTAGTAACCCCTCCTCTGACCACGATTAAATTTGAAAATGAAAAAACTGGTCAATTGGCAGCTGAAACAATCATTGACTTAATGGCTGAAAAGAAAGTTCCGGATTTACAGATTATTGGATATCAACTCATCAAATCGGAAAGTGTTAAAAGAAAATAGAAGTAGAAGACAATCAGTTTGAAAATTGATTGTCTTTTTTTGTAAATGCTTACTGAAAGGGGTTGTAATAGATAAAATAGTATGCTATATTATCCCTGTAACGCGTGGAACCGGTTCCTATTAATGAGAGGAGAAATGAGATATGTCTAATAAAAGAGAAACTTATCAAAAAATTTCAGAAAAATTATTAGTGTTGCTTGGTGGAAAAGAAAACATACAAGGAGTTGCCCACTGTGCGACACGATTAAGAATTGTATTAGTGGATAATTCATTAGCAGATTTAGATCAAATCGGGGAATTAGATTTAGTTAAAGGAGTGTTTGTAGCGGGGGATCAGTTACAAATCATTTTTGGTGCAGGAATAGTTAATAATGTTTATGATGTCTTTACAGAAGTTAGTGGAACGGAAAAAATGTCTTTAGGTGATGTGAAGGCTCAATCAGCACAAAAACAAAATGCTTTCCAAAAGGCGATTAAATCATTGTCTGATGTTTTCGTCGATATTATTCCAGGGTTATTAGCAGCTGCTTTATTAATGGGATTAACAGGTTTACTTGAGCAACAAGGAATTTTTGGTTCTCAATCTGTTGTAGAAATGTTCCCATCTTTATCTGGTATTAATCGCTTCTTATCCATTTGTTCAACAGGGATCTTTACTATCTTACCAATGTTAGTTGTTTATTCAGCAACAAGACGTTACGGAGGAACACCCGTTCTTGGGTTAGTCATTGGAGCTATTATGTTACATCCGGATTTAGCCAATGCTTACTCAGTTGGAAATGGAACAGTTGAACCAGAGGTTATTAATATTTTTGGATTAAATGTTGAATTAGTTGCCTTTCAAGGTGGAATTATCATCGCTTTAATGATGGGATTCATTACAGCTAAATTAGATATTTTCTTTAATAAAAAAATTCCTGATATGGTTAAACTATTCTTTGCTCCGTTATTAACAGTAGTTGTGGCTGCGTTATTATTATTTACAATCATAGGTCCACTAGGACGTAGTTTAGCAGATATCATCACTTATTCATTATTATGGGCAACAACAAGTTTAGGCGTATTTGGTTACATGTTATTTGCTGGAATTCAACAAATTATTGTTATTACTGGGATCCATCACGTGATTGGAGCAGTTGAAGCACAATTAATTGCTGATACAGGACGTAACTTTATTATGCCATTAATGTCAGTTGCATTAATTGCACAAGGTGGGGCAGTTTTAGGATTCTTACTTTTAAATTGGAAAGATGATAAAACAAAACAAATCTGTATTTCTTCATTTGGATCAATTTTATTTGGAATTTCGGAACCTGCTATTTTTGGAGTGACATTAAAAAATAAATTCCCATTAATTGCAGGATGCCTTGGAGCGACACTAGGTGGAGCATATGTTTATTTGGCACATGTCACAGCTATTGGATTTGGAGCAACGGCTATTCCTGGAATTGCAATCGTTGCAGCTGAAGGAAATGGACATTTAAACTATATTATTGCTCATTTAATTGCCTTAGTGGCAGGATTTATTTTCACATATGCCTACGGAAAAGTAAAAGGTAAAAGAGAGGTAGCTTAATCATGAGATATAAAGAGCCTAAACATCGTACCATCCTAGAAACGACAAAAGAAGAATTAGCTCAACTTCTAGAAAAGTCAAAAAATGACAATTGGAAACCGATTTATCATATTCATCCAGAATTCGGACTATTAAATGACCCGAATGGATTAGCTTATTTTAATGGATATTATCATCTTTTTCATCAATGGTATCCTTATGGAACAACACATGGAATGAAGCATTGGGCTCATTTAAAATCTAAAAACTTAGTTGAATGGACACGTGAAGAAGTCGCTTTAATACCGACTGAAGACTATGAAGCTCATGGAGCTTATTCAGGGACATCTATTGAAATAGATAATAAGTTATACTTATATTACACAGGCAATATTAAATTAGATAAAATGAATCGAAGTTCCAACCAATGTTTGGCAATTATGGATGGTGATGGTAATATTCAAAAACATCCATCGAATGCATTAATTGAAGGGGTTCCACAAGGATATACGGGACATGTTCGTGATCCAAAAGTATTTAAAAAGAATGATCAATACTATATGATTTTAGGGGCTCAGCGATTAGATGAAACAGGAACGTTCATTGTGTATCAATCTCCAAATGGGATAGAGTGGAAGTTACTTGGAGAATTAATCTTAAAGAACTTTAATCAAGAGTTTGGTTATATGTGGGAATGCCCAGATTATGCTCAGATTGATGGAAAAGACTTGTTAGTCTTTTCACCACAAGGAATTGAGCCACAAGGAGAGAAATATAAAAATTTATTCAATGTGACGTATGTTATTGGAAAATTAGATATAGAAAATTTAACGTTTGAAGTCGAATCATTTGATGAGTTTGAACGAGGATTTGATTTTTATGCGACTCAAATGTTCAAAGGAAAAGAAGAGCAAACATTATTGTTAGCATGGGCTGGTTTAGGGGAGTTCGAGTATCCAACAGATGAATTCGGATGGGCACATTGTTTAACCTTCCCAAGAGAGATCACTATTAAAGATAATAAAGTCATTCAATTTCCAGCCAAAGAACTAGAGCTATTACGTCTAGACGGAATGAGTGAATCAGGAGAATGCCAAGGATTTGCTTTATTACCAAATGAAACGAATACGTATGAGTTAAATGTGACACTTAAACCAAATGACGCGAATACGTTTGGATTGAATTTAGCCGTTTCAGAAGAGGAGCGTTTAATACTCGAGTTTAATCAAAAAGAACAAACTGTGACTCTTGATCGAAGCGAGTTGAAGCACCAATTTGTTGAGGAGTTCGGGACGTATCGTCAAGCAGATTTAAATATTGGTGAAGTGCTTGAAATTAAAGTTTTAATGGATAATAGCATTGCTGAAATTTTTATCAATAATGGGGAAGTAGCTTTTACAACTAGACTATTCCCATTAAAAACATCGACAAATATTGAAATTTTTAGCGATGGATCAATGATGTATAACTATGAAAAATATCTTTTAAAACGTGGTATCTAAGATATTTATTTTTAAAAAGAAAAGGACTGTCAAAATTCTGACAGTCCTTTTTACTATATAAGTCCGAATGTATTAAACTAATCGGAACTTATATAAACATTCAAATTTGCAAGACTTTATTGATAAGAAATAAATAATTCTGTTAGAGGATTCTAAAAACTAAACAGAGGAATACGCTAATCAGGCTAAAAGCATATTAGTGAAAATAATTAGTATAAGGTAATAATAAATAGCCGTACTGATAATAAATAATGGACTTCTTTTATTTATTGTATTTTTAAGAGATTAGAAATTTAAAAACTTTTTAATTAAACCATGCACGTTTGCCGTTTCCTGACGTATTTTAAAGTAGATGCTGATTGGTGGGGTGAAACGATGAAAAAGGTAGAGGATTGTAAATTTTTGAGTGGAAGTTTTGTGGAGGATAGAATTAGGGAAGCGTTTAAGAAAAATGAGTATTGTCAGCTTTTTGAGCTGAGTTGTAAGTATCCAAAAGAGGCTGTTCAGTTTGCGCCATATCAGACGTTAAAGACGCGTTTAAAAGAACGAATTAAAGAAGACATGCGTTATCAAATACTAGATCGATTTAAAGTTGAAACGATCGAACATCTTCCATATAAATATGTAGAGGAGCTTGAAAACTTTATCAATCATGAGTATTGTCCATCAAAAGGACTAGTCAAAGAAATTTATAATTTAAGTTTATTTTATGATTCTGTTCGTCTAAGAACGGGTTTAAGGTTAGATGAAACAAGTGTGAAAGGAAATTATAAGCGTGAGCTAACCTTCTCTGAAGATTTAAGACGAATTATTGATGCAGAATTTTAAAGGCGTTAGATCGTAGGTCTAACGCTTTTTCGACGTTTAAATTTCCAATTTTATGTCATCACACACGCGAGGTTACTTGACTTGTCATAAGATAATATCACTCAAAGACACTAATAGTAAAAAATTCTCGAGGTGAAGCAGTATGGAAAGCAGTAGTCAATTAACTGAGTCTAAAATGATGCAAGTCTTAGAGTGGGGGTATGAAAAAGCAATTCAAGGACTTCCTGGTATGGAGTCGGCAGAAGAGTTAGCTAAACGTTATCTTGAAAAGTATGACACCGTTGATGAATCCATTGATACCTTCATCAATTGGCAGTGTGCAAAATGTGCAACCAGTGGATTTATCACTGGATTAGGGGGACTATTAACATTACCAGTTGCCATTCCAGCTAACATTAGTTCCGTTATTTTTGTTCAAATTCGAATGATTGCAACTATTGCAAAAATGAGAGGATATAACCTCAAAGATGATCAGGTTAAAACATTAGTTTTTGTCGCTTTAACGGGTCAAGCGGCGACAGATATTTTAAAACAAGCTGGGATTACGATTGGCTCAAAAGTTGGGATAAATTTAATTAAAAAAATGCCAATGAAAGTCATTTACCAGATTAATAAAAAAGTAGGATTTCGCTTAGTAACCAAATTTGGCCAAAAAGGGATCATTAATTTAGGAAAATTAGTCCCTATTGTTGGTGGTGTTATCGGTGGAACGGTTGACACCGTTGGAACCTTAACTGTCGGAAAAACAGCTAAAAAACTCTTTATTTAACTATTCAGCCCCCGTAATATGTAAAAAAATGACGCCTTGCGTCATTTTTTTTGTTTAATATTCGGTCATTTTAACGGATACAATCTGTTCATTTTCATTAATATCATTAAATAGTGTTGTAGCATCCAGTGTTTTACGAAGTTTTTTGGTTGAGAAATTGAAGGATATTTCAGTGATATCGTCATGTAAACCAAGAAGTTCTAAATCAAGAATATGCGCATGATACTTTTTTGCCGTAGCATTTAAATGCTGTAAGGTTTCATTTAATTGATGACATTGAAGATTAATCGAAAAGCGGCGATATTTTCCGAAGGGAATGAACGTGGAAGCATGTTCGAAAACAGTGAGCGTTAAGATAACCGCTACAAATCCAATAATGGAGATGGCGTAGGCTCCTGATCCAACGGCAAGTCCTAAACAAGCTACGACCCAAAGACTAGCGGCTGTTGTTAATCCTTTAATGGTGGTTCCTTCTTTTATAATCGTTCCCGCTCCTAAAAAACCGATACCAGAAATGACTTGAGCACCTAAACGAGAGGGATCAACGTTAAATTCGGCTCCAATATGAGTAGCATTAAATGCTCCAAGTTGCATGATGGCACAGGAACCCACCGCAACAAGCATATGAGTTCGTAATCCGGCGGGACGATGCGTACTTTCTCGTTCCCATCCGATGAGACCACCAATAAACATGGCTAGTAAAGTGCGAAAAGTAATATTGATTAAAAGTTGATAGTTCATTAGTGTTTCCCCCACATTTAAAACGGTTTATGTTTTACGATATGAAAAATAAAAGTCAAATAGAACGTGCAATTGTTTGAAGTGATGATTTAGATCATCTCTCAGAAGTTTTTTTGCTTGATGAAATCAAGTATAGTTTCTTGATTCTGCTCCACACTACTTTTGAAAGGAGTGTTGTTATGCAAAATCAAACCCAAGTGGTGAATTTAAATTTTTTAAATGATCGTAAAGAAATCGTGACTTCTAATGAAAAGTATAAATGCGTCTATTTTAATTTTGAAGTTGGAGATGGATTAGCCAAACATCATCATGACGGATATGCGACAGTGCTCGTGTTAAAAGGTGCCGTGAAGATGACCTTTGAGACAGAGAATGTTCCACTGGCAGATGAAAATGTTTTTGAATTAAGCGAGAATATGATGTTATCGTTTGATGCGCGTGTTGTTCATGACTTAGTGGCAAAAGCACCATCACAAGTTTTAGTGACGATTTCAGAACGTCTAAGTTAAGAAGTGAGAACTCTCACTTCTTTTTTTATGTATGAAGATCCGACAAAATACCACATAATAAGTGTATCTAAGCTATGGCGAGGTGGGATCATGAATTTATATAATTTTATGAATGAGATTGATGAAACCATTTTAAATCGAGGGCTTCTTTATTTTAAAGATGGTCATGTGCTAGGAACAAAAGTGTTATCAAATGGATGGGTGGAAGTGTTGGTGGTAGGGCATGATGACTATACGGTCAGCGTTCAACTAGCAGACGACGGTACCATCTTAAAGGCAAATTGTGCATGTCCGTACCGAGGAGGTCCGATTTGTAAGCATGAAGTAGCTGCTTTTTATTCCCTCTCTCATTCCTTTACTCCAAAAGAAAGTCCTTTAGCCAGTCTTTTAAAAAGTTTATCGATCGAAACATTGGTGGCAGAGCTTTTAAAAGTGGCAGATGAAAATCCAATGATTTATGAACGGTTGATGGCCTATCAGCAACCACAGGATCAATTAGCAACGTTTGAAAGACAGTTAGAGGAAATGGTGGCTAAACATATTCAGTTCGGTCATGAGATTTCAGGAAAAGCGGTGCAGCACTTCGTTGATGATTTATATGAGTTGCTAGGGCAGATAAAAGAGCAAGCGTCTGTTCAATTAAAGGTCGAAATGATGCTTTTATGTCGAGAGGAATGTGAGGGAGTCGATAATCAAATTGATGATTCAGATGCCATTTTTTCTGAGTTTTTAGGGGAGTTACATGCTCAGTTGCAAAGCCTTATTTTTGCGACCATCGATTATCATCAAGACATTGATGAGGTTTATTCATTATTGATGAGTCGATTACAAAAAAATGCTACATGGGTTGATTTTGAACTCCTTGATTTATTGTCGGAGTATGGGCGAGACCCACAATACTTACAACAGATGATTGAGTATATTGAAACGATGGTTGAAGTGGTTGAAGATAAGGTGAAAGGGTCTTTGTATAAAGTGTGGTATGAATTACTGGCGAAGTATCAGGAAGAAAGTTTAGATGCGTTCCTCGAATGTCATGCGGATGTGCCGGTCTTAACCGAATTTCGAGTGGAGCAATTCGTTTCGCAAGCAAGGTATGAGGAGGCTATTCCGTTGATTTTAGAGCTTGAAGCGTTTGAAGAAAATCGTTTTGATGCGACATGGAAACTGTATCGCTATACGATTTATGAAAAAATGAAAGATATAGAGGGGATGAAAAAACTGGCGTATGAGCTCTTTGTTGGAGGGAATTTTGATTACTATGCGAAATTAAAAAAACTTTATGGGGAGGCGTTTCCTTTCATTTATGAATCCCTAAAATTAGAGATGCGACGATTAGATAAGCAGGAGCTTTATTTGAAAATGATTGAAACAGAAAAAGATCAAGAGGCACTGCTGGCTTATGTGAAAGAGGACTTACGTTACATTGAAAGGTTTGCAAGTTTACTTTGGGACACATTTGAAACAGAGGTGCACCATTTATATGAGCAGTATATTAAACAGGAACTCATGAAGGTTAGTCATCGAAGTGGTTATCGTCGAATCTGTGCCATTTTCAGACGATACCGTCCCTTTACAACCGATGAGGCGTATGAGACACTTATTCATCAATTAATCGCGATGTACCCCCGACGACGAGCCTTGATTGAGGAATTACAGTGTTTACTTCACGAATTAGAGGAAGAAAGCTCAAATCAGCATGTCGAGCAACTATCAATAGATATCGCTTAAAAAAAGATGACCTGAAAAGGTCATCTTCTTTTAGTTATTCATGGTCATATAGTTAATCACAAAACTATGAACTAGCTCGTCTTCACTGGCAAATGAGGTTTTATAGTAAGTATGATAGTTAAAGGATTGAATGTAAACATTCGGGTTATCTTTCAGCCAGTTGTTGACGGTCTTCACCAAAATCTCTTCCCCTGCTGTGCTTGAAAAGATTTTAATCATAGAGACTCCTCCTTTAACAAATGAGATAATACATTATATGTGTCAAAAGTCCAAAAAATGCTTCATCTTTTGTATGAAATTGATGGATTTAGGATTATAATAGAATAATTAGTTAGAAATGAGGCGTTAGTATGAAGAAGTGGATTTGGATATTGAGTAGTTTAGTGCTATTGATCATCGGGGGTGTTTATGTCAATCGTCATCTTCCCGAATGGATGATTAAAGGTGGACTCGCGTATGTACAGCAAACGGATTATGCGTTAATCTTAGAGTCAGATAAGGTTTCGCTGAATGCAGACCAAAAGGCTGTGGCCAAAGACGTGTTGCAAACAATGACCTATGATGTGAAAGGAACCCGTCTTTTAGGGGATGAAGCGTTTGTGACTGTTGAGGTGACGCTTGTTGATTTAATGCAGCTTATTGTGGATGAAAAAGAAGCGATTTTTAAAAATACGTTATCGGATTGGAAACAAACACTGAATGATTTATTTAATCAGCGAATAGAAGGGGTTGTCATTCGACAGTTAGCACTTGTTTTAGAGCAGACAAGTGAGAAGCCGATGACAACTGTCACGATTGAGGTTCCCTTTGTTCGAGAATATCTATGGTGGAAACCTGTGATGACGAAAGAATGGATCGAAGCCATCGTACACGATTATTTAACGCACGAATAGGGAGCGGATGTGTCGCATATGCTTTTTTTAGAGGAGCGTGATGCGCATGAAATTAAGTCGCACCGATTTATTTTGGGGAATTGCACTTATAGTGATAGGAATTGGGTTTGGTGGAGAAGCGTTAGGATTATGGAATTTTGAAGTGTTTTTTAATGGCTGGTGGACGTTATTTATTATTGTGCCTTGTCTAACCAATATGTTTGAATCAGGAATTAAGCGATCAAATACCATTGGTTTGACGATCGGTAGTTTGTTGTTATTATCGAGTTGGAATGTGGTACCAGAGGAGTTAGTTGTTCCTCTTTTATTAGTTGTCATTGGGGGTGTTTTAATTTTTATCCGTCCCTGGTCTGACAGAAATGATTAATCATTTCTGTCTTTTTTAGTTGCTTTTTAGGGACAAGGGGAGTAAGATAAACATATATTAATTAAAAATAGACACCGGTTGAAACTTTATAGAAGAGTTTCCCTATGGGAACACCGAAGGAGTCATACTCTCAGGTACTTGTTAGCAAGTGAGGACTGTAAAGTGGACGGAACTCTGGAGAGACCTATTGATTAGGCGCCGAAGGGGCAAGGCAGTGATGCTCAATCTCTCAGGCAAAAGGACAGGGATATTATCGACTTTTTTGAGACGCTTTTTTTAGCTGCCTCAATTTTTCGTTAATGCTAACTCCAGAGTCATCTTTTTAGGATGGCTCTTTTTTGTTAGTTAGGTGAATAAAAGTGCTCTTGAAAAAGAAACATCCCTTCTTTTTTAGGCAACCCGTCGGGTGTGGAAAAAAGGAGACGATTGTATGATTCAATTTTTAGACCAGTTAGATAGTTTTATTTGGGGACCCCCTCTACTTGTGTTATTAGTCGGAACAGGAATCATGTTAACCATTCGTTTAGGATTGATTCAGGTGACTAAACTTCCTCAAGCGTTAAAGCTGATTTTTAAATCTGATGATTCGGGTGAAGGTGATATTTCTTCATTTGGTGCGTTGTGTACCGCTTTAGCGGCAACGGTTGGAACTGGAAATATTATTGGTGTGGCCACAGCTTTAGCAGCAGGAGGACCAGGTGCATTATTTTGGATGTGGTTCGCGGCTTTCTTTGGAATGGCAACGAAGTATGCTGAAGGTGTTTTAGCGATTAAATATCGTCAGCTTGATGAGAATGGTCAGGTAGCGGGTGGCCCAATGTATTATATTACAAACGGAATGGGTGAAAAATTCAAACCGTTAGCGATTTTCTTTGCGTTTAGTGGGGGCTTAGTCGCGTTATTTGGAATGGGGACATTCACGCAAGTGAATGCCATTACGAGTAGTATTGAAAATACGTTACATCTTCCAGCTGAGGGAGTTGGTCTCGTGTTAGCACTATTAGTGGGGATTATCACTTTTAGAGGCATTAACTCGATTTCAAAGGTGGCAGAAAAAGTGGTACCTGTTATGGCAGCCTGTTATCTTATCATCTGTGTCACCATTTTAGTGATCAATCACGCTTCACTTCTCCCAGCTTTTGAACTGATTTTTAAAAGTGCATTGACCCCAACAGCAGCGGTTGGTGGATTTACGGGAGCAACGGTAGCGATGGCCATTCGAAATGGAGTTGCGCGCGGGGTCTTCTCAAATGAGTCCGGACTTGGAAGTGCACCGATTGCAGCGGCGGCAGCGAAAACAGAGTGGGCAGCTGAGCAAGGATTAATTTCCATGACAGGAACATTTATTGATAGTTTAATTATTTGTACGTTAACTGGATTAACACTCATGGTCACAGGCGTTTGGCAAATGTCTGATGTTGCCACAGGAGCGTTAACAGAAACCGCGTTCAATACAGTTTTACCAACGATTGGAGGACTTCCATTAGGATCCGTATTATTAATGGTTTGTTTATCATTATTTGCTTTTACCACAATTTTAGGTTGGAACTATTATGGAGAGCGTTGTTGTGAGTTCTTATTCGGCGTGAAAAGTATTATACCGTATCGTTTGATTTTTGTTTTAATGGTAGGACTTGGAGCTTTTCTACAACTGGAGGCTGTGTGGTTAATTGCTGATATCGTTAATGGATTAATGGCACTCCCAAATTTAATTGCGATTGTCGCTTTAAGTGGAGTCGTTGTTGCCGAGACAAAAGCTTACTTTGAACATCTTCAAGAACGCAAGCAACAATCAGTGGAATCTATCCAAGCGATGGAGGATTAATTTTATCATTTAATAAATAAAATCAGGTGTAGGAGTGAAAAGAACCGGATCACATTTATTAAATGTTGAGAAAGGCCTTATAAAATAAGACAAAATGACTATAAAATTTTTATGTTTGTAAAAAAAAACTTGAATTTTCAAATTTATTTGCGATAATAATATCAATATTCAAAAGAGAAAAAGGAGGATGAAAATATGAAAAAGTTACCGTTAATTGCACGCATTGTGATATGGCTTTTAATCGGGATTGGTCTGGGGGTGATCTGTCGCACCACGGCGTTTGAACTACCGATTGCTATGACGGCAACCTTTCGTACTTTGTTTGGAGCCTTCTTATCTTTTGTTATACCGTTAATTATTCTTGGACTGATTATTCCTGGAATTGCTTCCCTTGGACGTCAGTCAGGTAAAGGGTTATTATTAACAACTGGGTTAGCCTATGTGTCAACGATTTGTGCAGGATTAACTGCTTTTGTGATTGGGAAGGTTTTTTTACCCATGTTTACAAGTGGTCTAGGCTTATTACCCAGTGAGGGTTCTTCGGTGTCACCTATCTTTACCATTGATATTCCAGTACTGATGAGTGTCATGAGTGCTTTAGTTCTCGCTTTTATTTTAGGGATTGGATTAGGTGCTAACAAAGATAGTGTGTTATTAAAAGTTTGTCAAGATTTCAGTGATATTATGATGGGGGTGATCGGTAAGGTGATTGTTCCTATCGTACCACTTTATATCGGTTCCGTTTTTTCAGAATTAAGTTATAGTGGAGAAATTTTTGTAACCATCAAATCATTCTTAATGGTTTATGTTGTTTTATTCTTATTACAAGTTGGTTATTTACTAATTTTATATAGTGTGGCTGGAGGGATTAAACGTAAAAATCCATTTGCTTTATTAAAGAAAATGTTACCTGCTTATTTGACCGCTATTGGAACACAATCTTCGGCTGCAACGATTCCTGTAACACTTGAATGTACAAAATCAAATGAAGTAGATGAGGAAATTTGTGAGTTTGTCATTCCATTATCAGCTACGATTCATATTGCAGGTGATACGATGACACTTGTGCTCACATCTATGGCGATCTTCTTTATGAATGGTCAAGTGCCAACGTTAGCACAATATATCCCGTTTATTTTCATGATTGGTGTGATTATGATTGCTGCCCCAGGAGTACCAGGTGGAGGTGTCATGGCTGCTTTAGGTTTATTAGAGTCAATGCTTGGATTTGGAGCACTTGAAACCCCATTAATGATTGCCTTACATGCGGCACAAGATAGTTTCGGAACAGCGACAAATGTCACAGGAGATGGAGCTATGGCCATTTTTGTTGAGAAATTGATGAAACGCTCAAAAGAAAAGTCAACTCAAGCAGTTGGCGTTGAACCAGTTATTCACGATTAGTGATTAAACCAGTTACGGAAAGTAACTGGTTTTTTTATGTTTAATAGATATATTTTCCTTCTTTTTCGACCATACTACGATGGAATCAATAGGAAAGGGTGGTAGGGTATGGACTTATCGAATTATGAGTCTTTACGTGCATGCTCAGCCGATGAGGTGCTTCATCAATTAAGGCAAGCAAATCAAAAGTTAGAAATTTATGCTGCGGAGATTAATCCTGAACTTTTTGTCAATTTACAATTACCAACATTTCCAAAAGCAGATGTCATCATGTCTAAAGAAGTCTTAACCGTTTCAGATGATGAGTTTTTAGCGTTATTTCATCGTGTTTTTTATGAATCTTTACAGGTTGAAATCGATTTGAAAGAAGAGAAACGAATTAAATACTTAAAAGGTTGGTGCCTGTTAGCGATTGTGTGTGTTTCCATTTTATTCATTAGTTTTAGTCAAAACCAGGAACTCAAAGTTTTAATGTTTATCATCGTCATAGCACTTTGTGTGTGTTTATATGAGTTACTTAAACATAAAACGAAGTTATTTGTCTCAGACATTAAACGACGAACGAATTTTAAGGTGATGGCGGATAGCTTCCTTGGATTTTTACCAACCGTTTATATTATTGATCAACAGATGTACATTGGAGCTAATTTGTTAAAACGTCCATGTAGTATGGAGTTTTATTCTGTTGAATCTGAAGCTGAGCAACAACAGCTAAAATCAATCTATGAGCATTATGTGATGGCTAATAGACGCATTCAAGATGAGTTTATTATTGGTCAATATTTCGAACGAATGCATTCGGATGAGCTGTCTAGTATGAGTTGGCAAGATTAGATTATCTAAGAACTTAAGCTACGTTGATATATAAGTCCAGATAAGTTTTTTACATCGTAAAAACTTTTAGCTGGACTATAGTCTGCCTTGAACGGCATGATCATCCCATATTTCGGTTGCTGTATTAAACGTAGAAAACATTTCTGTTTGTATATAGGCAATCTAATCAGAGACTTTTTTGATCATTAGTTTTTGTTTAAGAGGTTATTTTTGAGCGATTCATGTTTAGTATTTGCTATATTAGAATACTTTTTTGAGGAGTCGAATTAATTTATGAAAGTATTAGGTTATAAAAACTAATTATCAAATTGAATAGAAGTAAATCATTAATGAGGAAAGTAATTAAATCTATTGTTGAAAAAACAAATCCATATTTTTATATAATGTTGAAAAAAAGTCGAAATAATGTAAGGGATTAAAGAAATGAATTTAGATACTCATGTGAGGAATAAAAACAAATCGCTTGTAAAATGATGTCAAATTGAGTAAACTATTATTATTTGATAAAATATATTGGAGGTTATTGCGACTCATGCAAAGTACATTTTTTACAGATTTTTTATATTTAACAGATATTAAGACGATTCTTTTTATCGTTGTGTTATTTGCTTTATTCTTTGTAATGAAGCAAATGGAGAAAAAGAAAGTTAAATTTTCAACGCGTATGTTATCTGCAACTGGAATCGGATTGGTCTTAGGACTTTTAATTCAAGTAGTCGGGGGATTCCCAGATGCACCACTTGAGGTGCCATTCATTGCAGAAATTAATAAATGGTATGGACTATTTGCTAATGGATTTATGGATTTATTAAAAATGTTAGTTATTCCATTAATTTTCGTCTCAATCATGCGTGTTATTATTAACATGAAACAAGGTGAAAATTTAGGGAAATTAACAGCTCGTACGTTAGGTCTTTTACTTGGAACGACTGCTATTGCAGCGATGATTGGATTAGTGGTCGGTAACTTATTCCAATTAGGTGTGAATTCACACTTAGTAGCTGGAGAGGCAACGATTCGTGAAGTAAGTTCACTTGTAGATACGTTACGTGGATTATTACCATCTAACCCAATCGCATCGATGGCAAATGGAAATGTTGTTGCGGTTGTGATCTTTGCAGCCTTCTTAGGACTTGCTACAAAGCGTCAAACGAAAAAATATTACGATATTGTCAAGCCATTTATTGATTTAGTTGAAGCTTTTTATAAAATTATCTTAAGTGTTGCGATGACAATCATTAAATGGATGCCATATGCTGTTATTGCCTTACTTGCGAATACGATTGCAGGGCGTGGAATGGCTGCTCTTGGGGAAGCTATCGACTTTATTTTAGCTACATATATTGGTGTGGCCTTAATGTTTGTCGTACATTTAATTTTAATTGCCTTAAGTGGATTAAATCCATTCCGTTATGTGAAAAATGTTTTAGATGCCTTAGTTTTAGCTTTTACGTCACGTTCATCACTTGGAACATTACCAGTAAGTATTGAAAAGTTAACTGATAATGTGGGACTAGATAATGGGACAGCAACGTTTGTTGGAAGTTTAGGTTCAAATGCCGGAATGAACGGATGTGCTGGAATTTATCCAGCTTTAGTGGCCATTACAGTAGCCAATATGACAGGAACACCAATTGATATGACATTTATCGTTATGTTAGTGATTGTCATTGCCTTAGCTTCATTTGGTATTGCTGGTTTACCAGGTTCTGCAACAATGGCTATTTCAGTTGTTTTATCAGGAATGGGAATGGGAGAATACTTCCCATTAATTGCAGGGATTATTGCGATTGATCCAATCTTAGATATGGGACGCACGATGTTAAATGTTAATGGAACATTAACAACGGCAGTTTTAGTTGGAAAATCATTCAACAAAATTGATCAGGATGTTTACTACGGACGTAAACAAGTCGTGACAGAAGAATAATAATAAAAGACGGATCGTTTCATTTGAAATGTTCCGTCTTTTTAGTTTCTTAGGCTTTCATTTCTGTGATTCCCATATCCAGTAATTGAAGTTTAATGGATCCAATTTTTGAATCTTTAGCGACTTCATACTTTGTTGGTTCAATAGGTTCTAAAGCACCAACGATATCGATAATCTCATGGTTATCTGATAATCCTTGTGTCGTAATCACTTTGTAGCAGGCAATGATTTCTTTATCTTCTTGATGTTCAATTTTAGTGTATTCCGTATAGCTATTGGCTGAGACTTCATTCCATGCGTGGAAGAATTCGATATTAAAGTTTAAAGCTTTTAAATGCTCACGGAAAATATCGATGCGTTCAATTAGATAGGCATCTTTTAAATCGTCTAATTCAATCGTCATTAAGTCATTTAAAAAGGTTTGTTGTTCTTCCTTTGTTGCCAAACGTGTTTGATTATCTTCATCCATTGTTAATTGTTGTTGATAACAACCATATACTTTCGTATTTAATTGGATTTTCCATTCTGCTTGCATTGGTTTAACTCCTACATCTATTAGTTTTTCTGATTGTATTTTACTATATTTTTGGTTAAATGAGTAGGAAATGTTAGTTATGAATGATGATTATGGTGATTAGTTTCTCTTTAGTCATAAAATTGTGATGGGTATCCTCAAAAGTCAGTAATTTTATAGGGGGAAAGAAGTGATAGTAGATAACTATTTACTTTTATGAGTGTTTTAGAATTTTATTAAATGATATTAAAAACATCGAAACTTTAGGATTTCGATGTTTTTAATTGGTCAATGAAATTAAAGAAGCTTTGTAAGCTTGAAAGATGATGGGTTTCTGTAATTCGTCCTTTTAATCCATTGATAAATGCTTCGGTGTACATAATCGGAGCGGGACGCGACTTACTGTATCGGTATCCATTTTCTTGCATCATGCATCGTAAATAACGTTCGTGATAAAGAGATGAGGTCGATACGAGACGACGACTTAGATCATTTTCCATATATTCAGGATCACTGGAAGAGACGTTGTAATGTGTTAAAAATGGTAAAAACTTTTCACTAGGTTGCGCTGGGAAAAAGTCACGATTTCCAAGTAACCAGGTTTCGAGACACTTATTTTGAACAAAGATGACAAATGGGCAAGTTAGAGGTTTCGGATAATTTTTGATTTTTTGGGTGACGATTTCGGTTCGCCTTTCTGTGCCCTCCTCATCACCATCTAAGAAAATTAAGAGGTAGTCAATTTTTTGAGTGTCATTAATCGTCTCAATCGTTTGTCCGAGGACATTTTTTGAAGGGGACGTTGCATCGGTTCCAAGTATTCGCGGATAGCCCAGTCCACTAAAAATAACATATTGATTTTCTGTCATCTCATCGATCGTCGGTGCCCGAGTGATAGAGGGAAGTAAGAGTGGAATCCAGTGATCAATAATTTTATGGCCGGATTTTCCATCTTCAACGAGAATGTAGAGATTCATGTTATAAGACCCCCTCAAATTCTAATCGATTCATTAATTCAAAAAAGGCATCATATCTCGTTTTTCCGATTCCGAATTCTTCAGCTGATTGGGCATGGATTGTCGATTGTTCTCTTGTGATAATCTGCCATGATTCACTCGGAATATTATTGATGATATAGGGATGATGACTACTTAAAATCAGTTGAAGATCTTCACGTGCGACTATTTGTTCGAGTAAAGGTCCCATACAGTTTAACCCGAGTCCATTTTCAAATTCATCAATCAAGAGTAAAGATCCAGATTCGCTTAAAATCACTTCAGTTAAATAATAAAAAGTTTTAAGCATTCCATCTGATAGAGTTTCGATGCTTAACCATTCACCACTTTTTTCTTTGAAGAAAAGGTGAAGAGCAGATTGAGGGGTACATTGGACTTGAATATCTTCAATCGAATCAAAGATAAGTTGAAAAATTGAGAGAATCTCTTCTTTTTGCTCGTTACTTGCAAGGATAAACCGTTTGGTGAATGAATTCGTTTGTCTGATTTGATTGATAGGTTTCATCAAGTTAATAGAAGGAAGTTGGGTGATTAAATCTGAGGGAGCATCTAATAATGCTTCATTGCACCAAAGTCGAATGATAACCGGATGATGATCTTCTATATAAACGAAGTAATGATAGTGTTGATGGTTTAACTCAAAGCGTAATTCATACTCTCCATCTTCAAGGTCGGATGAAGATTGCCCCATTAAAAGTTTAAAAAGGCTATCGATATAGGTCAAAACTTGACTTTTTCCAGAACCTGAGACTCCGACTAATAACGTGAGCGGATGAAATGATGAAAGATTAACACAAAGTCCCGTTGCACTACTCGCACGCAATGACTCCAATCGCACAGTGATCGCCCCCATTTTATTTTTACTTAGTATAAGATATGAAAAAATGAGTTAAAGTGTGAATTGCCCGTATTTCTTAAGATTTTCTTAATAAAGAGGTAAACGACAAAAAAAAACAAAAATCTACAAATTTGTATGTTATAATTAAGGAAAAAAATCAGGAGGCATCGAGGAATGGGAAAAAAAAATAAAGTAAAAATCATGCTTATAACTCTGGTTGTTGTTGTAATTGGAGTTGCAGGATTTTTTATGTGGAAGAGTGGACCGTCTAATAATGGATTAATCGCCTATGTGGATTCGGTTTCAACGATTACAGATCTTGGGAGTGGAACTGGATTAAATAATCGATATAGTGGGGTAGTAGAGCCACAGGAAACGATTGAAATTAATCGTAATCAAGAGCGACAAGTCAAGGAATTGTTTGTGAAAATCGGTGATAAAGTTGAGGAAGGTACAGAACTTTTTGCTTATGATACAGATGAAATAAGTTTAAGTTTAAGTCAAGCCGAATTAGAGTTAGAGCGCTTGGGGGCATCTATTATAAGTTTAAATGAGCAAATTAAATTATTAAACTCACAAAAAGCTTCAGCACCCGAAGATCAAAAATTAGACTATACGTCACAGATTTTAAATACTGAAAATGACTTAAAACGCGCAGAGTATGATAAAAAAAGTAAAGAAGTTGAAGTTGCGCAATTAAAAGCTTCACTAGAAAATTCAGTCGTGAAAAGTACCGTTTCAGGAGTGGTGAAATCAATTAGTGAAAATGGATATGATATGTATGGTCAGAATGAAGCATATATTACGTTATTATCAACGAAAGATTATCGAATTAAGGGAAAAGTGAGTGAGCAAAATATTTGGCAATTACAAGCTGAGCAACCGGTTATTATTCGTTCGCGTGTGGATGAAACACAAACATGGAGTGGTATGATTACGCATGTCGATTTAGAAAATACAAAGTCTAACAACAATAATAATTACTATGATAGTAATGGTGAGAGTGGAAGCACTTATCCGTTTTACATTGAGCTTGACTCAGCGAGCGGTTTAATTTTAGGACAACATGTTTATATTGAATTAGACAATGGACAAGATGAGGTGAAAGAAGGCGTTTGGTTATATGACTATTATCTTGTCCATGAAGAAGATGGAGATTATGTTTGGGTTGCCACAGAAAATGATAAATTAGAAAAACGTAAAGTTACACTGGGTGAGCTAGATGAAGAATGGATGCGATATGAAATTTTAGATGGTTTAACAGTAGATGATTACATTGCTTTTCCAGATGACCGTTTAAGTGAAGGAATGTCTTGTGAGCGAATGCTAGGATCAGGAGGATATTTATCAATGGAGGAGTCAGATTTCAAAGAAGGATTTGAAGGAGATTTTAAAGAAGAATTCAATGAAGAAGTTGAAGGGGAGTTCGATGAAGGTATTGAATCTGAGGTCATAGAAGAAACTGAGAGTACAACCATTTCACCGTCTTCAACGACAAGTCAAAGTGCCAGTAAACAATAGGGGGGAGGCTGAGCAATGATTTTACAGTTAGAAAATATTAATAAACACTATTTACAAGATAAACTTGAAGTCCCTGTCCTAAAAAATATTACGTTTGAAGTGGAAGCGGGAGAATATGTCGCCATCATGGGACCTTCAGGATCAGGAAAGTCAACCTTAATGAATATATTAGGTTGCTTAGACCTCCCTTCATCAGGAAGTTATCATCTTAATGGATTAGATGTTTCAAAATTAAATGATGTACAGTTATCAGATTTAAGATTAAAAGAAATTGGATTTGTTTTTCAAAGCTTTCAATTGTTATCACGCCAAAGTGCGCTTGAGAATGTAGAGTTACCATTGACTTACGCTGGTGTTTCAAAACAGGAACGTCGTCAACGAGCGACGTTGGCTTTAGAGCGTGTTGGATTAGGTGAACGATTACACTTTAAACCGACTCAGCTTTCAGGGGGACAAAAACAACGTGTTGCGATTGCAAGGGCGATGGTAAATAATCCAAGCATTTTACTAGCGGATGAACCGACAGGTGCATTGGATAGCAAGTCTGGTGCGCAAATTATGTCACTTTTTAAGAAGCTAAATGAAGAAGGCGTCACAATTGTAATGATTACTCACGATCGTGCAATTGCAGACCAAGCTCATCGAAAGATAGAAATTTTAGATGGAGAGATTGTTTATCATCCAGAGAGAGGGGGCGTGGATCGATGAAAAAAGCACCTTTAATAATTGGCGCTTCGTTGCTTTCATTTGGTTTGATTGGTGGAGGAGTTTATGCTTATCAGCAACTAAGTAGCGGCTCAGCGATTGAGGTACAACCTGTTGCGTACATTAGTACGTCATGGTGGGGCGACGTGAATGAATCAGATGGTTATGTTACATCGGATATGACACAAGAGGTCATGCTTCAAGATCGCAAGGTAATCAAAGAGGTACTGGTTCAAGAAGGACAACAAGTATCGATTAACGATCCATTGTTAGTTTATGATAGTACGTTAGTTGAGTTGGAACTTGAAATGCAGCGACTAACTATCGAAAGTTTAAAAGTAAACATTGATTCAGCTAAACGTCAGTTACAAAAATTAAATTCAACTCAACCGATTGCAAAAAGTGAAGGAAACCCAGTGACCACAATGCCCGTGTCATTAACAAGAACACGAACAACAGAAGGAGAACAAGAAGAAGTTTTAACCTATGCCACAGCGTTAACACCTCTTGAGGATGGAACTTATTCTTTAGAAGTTAAAGCTTCAGCCAAGTTAAATGTGTCATTCTTATATCGTTTAAAGGGGTTAGATGAAGTGGGACAAACTCAAATTTCACAACCGATTCAGTTAAGTTTGACTCTTTTATCGGATGATGGATCACAACCAATGATTAAAGTATTAGATGGATCAAGCTTAGAAATTCCAGCAGAGTTTATTGAAATAACAGTTAGTGACTATTTTAAAGAAAGTATACCTGATGAACCTGAACAAAACCAACCAGATCATGAGGAGAAGCCTGATCAAAAACCAGAAGAAGAACCAGAACAGCCGATATATCCAGATCAGGAGCCTGAAGAGGAACCTGATATCTCACCAGATCTCCCTGATTTACCACAAGAAGGGTATACTAAAGAGGAGTTAGCACAATTAATTCAGGAAAAAAAGACAGAGATTCAAACATTAGAACTTGATTATAAAGAGGCACTTCTAAAAGAAGAGAAGATTAAAAAAGAAATTGAAAATTTAACGGTTCGTAGTAGTGTTAACGGAGTGGTCAAAAAAGTTGGCGATCCAAGTGTCGGTTCGATTGAAGGATCAGCATTTATTGTTGTTAGTAGTGATAGTGGCCTTTATTTAAAAGGAACGTTAACAGAATACCAATTAAATGAGGTGGAACCTGGACAAATGGTAGAGGTGATGTCATGGGATACAGGAAATAGTTATATTGCTTCTATCACAGAGATATATCCATACCCAGTCGATGATCCGTATTCGTATGGGAATCAAAATGTTTCTAAGTATCCTTTTGTCGCTTATATTGAAGATGCCACCGATTTAAAAAATAATATGTCTGTTTCGGTTCGAGTTCAAGAAAACGTTGAAAATTCAAATGCTTTATATTTAGACATGGCTTACATTGGTGATGAAAATGGACGCAAGTTTGTCTATAAAGTTGATGAAGACTTCCGTCTGAAAAAGGAATACATTCAAACAGGGAAAGTCATTTATGGTTCGTATATGGAGATTCTTTCAGGTGTTAATGAAGATGATCAAGTGGCCTTCCCATATACTAAAAATATTAAAGATGGTGTCAAAGCTAAAGAGATGACAAATATGTGGGGGTACTAGATATGATAGAAAATATTCAACTATCGTTAAAAGGAATCTGGTCCCATAAAATGCGTTCATTTTTAACTATGCTCGGGATTATTATTGGGATTGCTGCGATTATCGCTATTGTCTCAACGATTAAGGGAACGAATGAACAAATTAAGCAAAATTTAATTGGATCAGGAAATAATGTAGTAAATGTAAAATTAAGCCAAGATGGTTATGAAGTCGATGCAGGACAAGTGCCTTATGGAACTCCTGTGATGACGAGTGATATTTTAGAGGAAGTTAAAGCGATTGAAAATGTAGAAAATGCTTCGTTCTATGTGAGTCGAAGCTATGCTGATAGTATTTATTATCAAAATACGGTATTAGATGGGGCATCAGTGAAAGGAATTGATGAGCATTATTTCCAAACGACAGGATATTTGATTAAACAGGGACGTTCATTTATTCCATCAGATTATGAAGAGTTTCGTAAGGTCGTTATTTTAGATCAAAATGCGGCAACAAGTATCTTCCAAGGAACTGATGCCATTGGAAAAACAATTGAGATTATGGGGGAACCATTTATTGTTGTTGGTGTTGTTTCACTACCAAGTAGCTTCTCACCTGTGATTCATTCGATTGAAGATTATTATATGTATCATCAAGATAACGGTGGAGCCCTTTATATTCCAAATGCTGCTTGGCCAATCGTTTATAGTTATGATGAGCCGCAACATTTAGTTGTTAAGGCAACTGATACGGATGCGATGGGACAAGTCGGGCGAGAAAGTGCAGATTTATTAAATATGTATTTAGGAGACAATAATGTACAATATAAAGCAACCGATGTTTTAGAACAGGCTAAACAATTACAAGAATTAAGTGCCGCAACGAATCAACAGTTGATTTGGATTGCAAGTATTTCTTTACTTGTTGGTGGAATTGGTGTGATGAATATTATGCTCGTTTCTGTTACAGAACGTACGAGTGAAATTGGATTGAAAAAAGCCATTGGAGCCCGAAAAAGTGTGATTCTCACACAGTTTTTAACTGAAGCCGCAGTATTAACAAGTTTAGGTGGTGTCATTGGGGTATTAGTCGGTGTTGGACTGGCTCAAGTCATTTCTCGAATTTCTCAAACGCCAGTGGCCATTAGTGTACCGGCTATCGTTTTATCAGTCATCTTTTCAATGATTATCGGAATTGTCTTTGGATTATTACCATCCATTAAAGCAGCAAACTTAAATCCAATTGATGCCTTACGCTATGAATAGTTAGTTCTAAAAGGTACTCAAACATTTATTTATTAGAATAAATTCATTCATACTAAAACGCTAAAAAGCCTTAGAGAAACGAGCTGAATGGCTCTGTTTTCTAAGGCTTTTTAGTTATTTATCTTTTCTTTTTACCTAGCTTTATTTTTTTCAGTGCTTCTGTTTTAGTTCTTCTTTTATCGTTAGTCATCAATTAAAAGGAGAAGTGAAATAAGATAGTTTGGTCATACAGTGCGTTATCAGTACAACAACTAGCTGTTATTGAAGATAATCTAACGTTTCATGAGTAGGAAATGGAGTTAGAAGAAGATGACGGCAGGGATACAGAAATCCTCTTTTAAGTATAGCTTAACTTATTGTTTAAAGTTTTGGATATGAGTTCTATATATAAACAGAAATGTTTTCTACATTTAATACAGCAACCGAAATATGGAATAGCTATGCCGTGCAAGGCAGACTATAGTCCAGCTAAAAGTTTTTACGATGTAAAAAACTTATCTGGACTTATATATATAAATAGATAAGTAGTCTACCTCTCAAGTAGCAAATAAAAAATACTGATCTGTTTTACCAATCAAGGCAGACTATTGTTCAGGGGTTCCCTGGCATTTTTGAGAAAATGTATCCTCCACTGCTAGGGTATGGGTTCCCTGGCATTTTTGGAGAGAATGTATCTACCTCTAGTATGGCTTAAAAGTTTTTATCATCTGAAAAACTGATTTGGATTTATATAGACTAGAGCCACAGTTGGTATATAATCTTGATTAAAAGAATTTTGTCTTTTCTTATATTTAAAGATAGTGAGAGGCGTGAAACGTTACTAATAAAATGATTGTTTTTTATGAGCTAGACAGGAAAATGAAAAACCACCATCTAATATGGTGGTTTAGTTGAACGCCCTGTTTAAGGGAGTTTTATTTATTCGGTTAAAGCTAACTCTTCTTCGTGAATTTTATCAATGGGTTCATCTTGTTGAACGCTATTTTCAATTTCACGGTAATGATCCATCTTTACACGAAATAATTCTCCATTTGTTGGGGGGGTATAGGTAATAGCATTTGCTCCCGCTGCAATGGTTTCAAGAATTGATTCATCGGTTGGTCCGCCAGTTGCGATAATCGGAATGGTTGGGTATTGTTGGCGAATTTTACGCACAATGCTAGCTGTTTTAGAACCACCACTGACATTTAAGATATCAGCTCCAGCATCAATACGAGATTGAACATCTGTATGTTCAGAAACAACTGTCACGACGACAGGAATATCAATCGTTTCCTTAACGTATTCAATGGTTTCACGAGGTGTGGGTGCATTTAAAACGACGGCAATAGCACCTTGGAATTCGGCATGTAAGGCAATGTTTGCTGAACGCGTTCCATGTGTTAGTCCTCCACCAACACCACAAATAACAGGAATGTCTGAAACGGACATGATCGCTTGAGTAATCGTTGGTTGTGGAGTGAATGGATAGACGGCAATGACCGCGTCTGCATTTGTATTTTTAATAATTGCTACGTCTGTTGTAAAGATAAATGATTTTAATCGTTTACCAAAGATACGGATTCCACTTGCATTTCGAATCACATCTGGGACACGAACGAAATTTTTACGCAAGTTACTCGTTACCTCAGGTACAAGTTTTTCGGGAATATTTACTTTATTCAAACTGTCACATCCTTTCGTAATGTCCATAATTACAATATATTCATTATATCGAAATTGTCTGAAAAAGTTAATAATATCCGATTTTTATTTTATAATTCTCATAGGAATTTCTCGAAATTTACGCTTTTTATAAAAATTTCGCACTCGTTTCCATTATATTTGTCGACAGGTGAAAAAACTTACGTCTGAAGGTGGTCAATTCTAATGATTAGTAGTATACTTGAAAAGGAAAAGAATCCTGTTATATTTCTTTAAAGGGTGCAAAGACTAAGTTTAATACTAGTTTTTGTTCTTTTACTATGTTTATGAGACAGTTGGAGGTGACATCAAGTGGAAGATTCCATTCCCATACGGACAATTAAATTAATCACATGGATGTCACCAAGTGTCGATGACATCGTGTGAGACTATAAGAGGTGATTCGATGAGAAGTGAAGTGAATTTCATTAATTCACTAACAAGTGGCGGGTTTGAGTGGGTTAACTTAATTAATCCCACCCATCAAGAAGTAGAAACATTATGTAAAGCACATGACTTAGAGTATGAAACAGTTATTACAGCACTTGATGAAGAAGAGCGTTCACGTGTTCAAATTGAAGATAACTTTACGATGATTATCGTCGACGTTCCTGTCTCATTTGAGTCTGATACGTATTACTCAACTGTCCCACTTGGGATTGTTAAAACAGATCGCATGCTTTTAACATTATGTACACAAGAGTTAAATGTATTTAGCAAACGCTTAAAAGTCACAACAACAAGTATCAATGCACATATTTATCAAATTTTATATACGATCTCGATTCAATACTTAGGTTATTTACGTGTTATTGAACGTAAGAGTAGCCAAGTTGAGCGTGCCTTACGTCACTCACCACAAAATGAAGATTTAATCGAAATGTTGGACTTACAAAAAAGTTTAGTTTACATGTCTTCATCCCTTCGTTCAAACCAAATTGTATTAGAACGTTTAGTCAAGCTTGAAAAAAATGATACACCGGAAGCTGAAATGTTAGAAGATGTTATCATTGAAAATAAACAGGCGATTGACATGTCAAAAATTTATGGAAACATCTTAAGTAGCAACTTAAATGTCTTTGAAACAATTATTTCAAATAACTTGAATATGGTCATGAAATTTTTAACGGTCGTCTCAGTGATTATTGCGGTTCCAACCGTCGTTTCAAGTTTCTGGGGAATGAATGTTCCCGTCCCATTCCAAGAGAATAAATACGGCTTTTTAATTGTTTCTATTATTTCAGTTATTATTACGATCTTAGCCGGTCTTTACATTAATCGTAAAGAAAACCGACGTTATAAAAATAAATAGAAGAGCCCATCTGCCTTGCAGAGGTTTTTTTCTTTCTTGAGGTGATCACATGAACTTAAATGAACAATTACAACGACAAAAATCTTATTTACATCACCACGGACCCATCTCAATTCAACAACGACTGAAGGCATTAATGCAATTAAAGCAAGCAATTAAGCAGTACGAAACAGAGTTAGAAGAGGCACTGAAAAAAGATTTAGGAAAGTCTTCTTTTGAAGCTTACACCTCAGAGATTGGTTTCATTTATTCGTCCATTGATTATACGATAAAGCATTTAAAGAAATGGGCACGTCCTCGTCGTGTGAAGAGCGATATAGCCCAATTAATCGGAACATCTTCTGTTTATCCATCCGCCTACGGCGTCGTTTTAATTATTGGACCTTTTAATTATCCCGTTCAACTTTTATTAGAACCATTAGTAGGAGCCATTGCAGGTGGAAATGGCGCCATTTTAAAACCTTCAGAGCTTACCCCAACCGTTGAAAAAGTATTAGTTTCATTAATAGAAACAGCCTTTAGTAATGAGTATGTTTCTATTGTAACTGGTGGAGTTGAGATTAATCAGGAACTGCTTGATTTACCATTTGATTATATTTTCTTTACCGGGAGTGTACGAGTTGGTAAAATTGTCATGCAAAAAGCGAGTCAACATTTAACTCCAATCACACTCGAACTGGGAGGAAAGTCTCCGGTGATTATTGATGAGACAGCGAATTTGAAGCGGGCAGCTAAGCGTTTAGCTTGGGGAAAATTTATGAATAACGGTCAGACGTGTGTGGCGCCAGATTATGTCCTTGTTCATCATCAAATCTATGAAGCTTTTTTAGAGGAACTGATTCAAGTGTTGATGAGATTTTATGGTGAGAATCCATATTTAAGTGAGGACTATGGTCACATCGTAACCGTCCAGCATACGAAGCGCTTAGCTCAGCTCATTGAAGAGAACCGCGAAAAGATCATTATTGGAGGTGAGGTAAGACTTGATGAGAGATATGTGTCTCCAACCGTTTTTAAACACGTTTCTCTAGATGATTCTTTAATGGAAGAAGAGTTATTTGGACCTTTATTACCGACGATGAGTTATCGAACGCTTGATGAGATTGATCAGTGTCTAGCTTTGCATCCTAAGCCTCTTGCTTTTTATGTTTTTTCTGAAAATCAGACCTTTGCGAATCATTTGATTCAACGTTATGCCTTTGGAGGGGGATGTATTAATGATGTTGTAACACAGGTAGCATCTAATTATTTACCTTTTGGTGGAGTGGGCCCATCTGGTATGGGGCGTTATCATGGAAAATCAAGTTTTGAGACGTTTACGTATGAAAAAGCGATTGTTAAACGTTCAACGAAGGTTTCTGTTCCACTCGTATTTCCACCTTATCAGAATCGTTTACGATGGATCAAAAAAATCATGAAGTAAGTGATCATCATTTGGCATATTATTTAATAAAGGAGGAGAAAATATGTCGTGTCTAGGAAATTTAATTTGGATGATTTTTGGAGGATTTATTAATGCTCTCATCTGGTGCTTTTTTGGAGCGCTATGGTGTTTGACCATTATTGGGATTCCAGTTGGACTTCAATGTTTTAAACTAGCTAAGTTACAATTTGCACCGTTTGGAAAGGAAGTTGTAACGGTGAATACATCGGGTGGAACTTTTGTTTTAAATATTGTTTGGCTTTTATTTGGTGGTTTAGAATTAGCACTGGTTAATTTAGTTAGTGCGATTTTTCTAACAGTGACAATTGTTGGTATTCCGTTTGCGCGACAAGCGCTAAAATTAGCGATGTTATCCTTAATGCCATTTGGAAAAGAAGTGTTGTAAACGTCTCATATTGGGGCGTTTTTTTATTTTTTTGGTAATTTTTGTTTAAAAATACGGTTCTTTTCTCATACTAAAGTAGGTGATATAATGGAAAAAAGAGTCGTTTATATAGCTTATTTGATTATTGCATTTGTCATTTTTAACTTTTTTTATGGGTTTACCGATTGGGTTGCCTCTTGGCAGATGTGGGATTGGTATCTCATTATTTTACTGTTAACCATTGTGAGTTTACTCATCATTAAATATAAACAAAACCAACGGAAATTAGCGGTGGAGCAGTATGCAAAAGAGAATGATCGACGACGGATTCAGCTAAGTCAGTTGTTACTGTTTGAACAGTTAGATAAATTGAATGATGAACTCTTCCATGAGTTATTACAGCGTTTTTTTGAGCTTCAAGGATATGAAGAGCTTGAAGTCAGCTCGAATCCAATAACATGTGGTTACGATTTTATGATGTGGAATCAGGGACAAAAAATTATAGTAAAATATTTTAAACGCGTTCCGATGATTGAAAACTTATACACGGATCCTGAAGGATTAGATTTTGCTCTTGGCGAGCTAGTGACTTTAAAAGAAATTCGTGAGTTTTATGGAAGTATGAAAGATTATGACATTCAGGCAGATATAGCTATCGCTTTAAGTACGAGTGATTTTGAAGAAGAGGCGTTATTGTTTGCAAGTCGAAATGGTATCAAGTTGATGAATGGTCATGAATTTTATGAGGCACTTAATGGACTAAAGGAGGAAAAGACAACCATTTCTCCTTCACCACAAGTTTCAGTGTCTTGATTTGCTCCTTTGATGAACTGTTTCATACACTATATAAGAAGCAGTGCTTTTGGACATCAAAAAAAATTTGATTTCTGTCGTCATTTTTTGTGAAAGGAATTAAATGATGTTAATGGTAATGCAGCCAATAAATCTTGTAGTCGAACAAAGTAAAGGATGGTGATTAGATGTTTTGGAGTGGTTTTGTAGTTGGAAGTGCGGTGACCTTTATTGAGTTAACTATCTATAGCTGTTTAGTGGTTGCTTCGCGTGCTGATCAACAAATGGAAGAGGAACTTAACCAGGAAAATAAATAGTTTTAATACCCTTGGATAAACTAACAGTAAATTAAAGAATCCGAGGGTGTTTTTTATGAGAGTTCGATTTGGTTATGTTGCGATTGCGATGCGTTTAGATAAAGTTACAAGTTCATCTCCTGTGACATATAAGAAGTATTCATCTATTGAGTCTGAAAGGGAACGTTTAAGTTTACTTAAACGAGTGACTCAATCGAATCTAATTGATTTAATAAAAATTTTAAAGTATAACATTGAAAATGACATTCATTTTTATCGCCTCACGTCAAAACTCATTCCACTTGCCACCCATCAAGATGTGGTATGGAATTATTCAAAAGTGATTCAGACCGAATGTCACGAAGTAGCTAAGTTAATCAAACAGTCTAATATGCGAGTCGATGCGCACCCCGATCAGTTTAATGTCTTAAATAGTGTCAATGAATCGGTTATCGAGTCTTCGATTCGTACACTTGAGCATCAATTAGATTTATTTGATTTATTTGACATGGAGCATGGAAAGCTAGTCCTTCATGTGGGAGGAAAAGCGGGTGGAAAAGAGGCGGCACTAGAACGATTTATACATACCTTTGAGCGGCTACCCTCACGTCTTCAACGGGCACTTATTTTAGAAAATGATGATAAGACCTATTCGGCTTCAGATGTTTTAGGTCTTTGTCAACGACTGCATATACCAATGGTATTAGATATTCATCATCATCGTTGCTATAATGAAGGAGAATCATTAGAATCAATGGTAGAATCTATTTTTAAGACGTGGGAAGCCGATTATTGGCCACCTAAAATTCATGTGTCAAGTCCGAAGGAGTTTGAGACTGATCGTCGTCATGCTGATTTTATTGAAGTAGACGATATCCTACGATTTTTAGATTTAATTAAACCGTTAAATCAAGATATTGATGTTATGATTGAAGCCAAGCAAAAAGATTTAGCTCTCCACCGATTAGTTCATGAGATTAAACAAGCACGGCCAAAGTGGCAGTGGCTTGATCATACGACCATTGAAATTTAATAAACCACATAAAAAACAGATTGCTTATTCATGAAGTAGTCTGTTTTTTAATACAGTTTAATAAAGAGATTGAATAGAACTAAAGGAGCGAATAAATAGATGAGAAACTTAGTTAAAGAAGATTTTAAAGGGGTTATTTCAATTGAGGAGCATGGAAAATGGGTTTTTAAACAAGCGTATGGAGAGGCTGATCTTGCCAATCAACGCCTCAATCGATTAGAAACAAAATTTCCTATGGCATCAGGAAGCAAAGTATTTATTGCAGTGGCCATTTTACAACTTATTGAGGGGAAGTTTATTTCTTTTGATAGCACACTTGGCCAACTCTTACCCTTTGATTGGCATCATATTGATAAAAATATTACGGTTCGTCAATTATTGACACATACGTCAGGATTACCTGATTATTTTGATGAGTCGCTTTGTACGGACTATGCGAAGTTATGGGAGAATTATCCGAATTACCGAATTCGAACGTCTCAAGATTTACTTCCCTTATTTCTTCATAAACGCATGGCATTTCCGAAGGGGCAAAAGTTTCAGTACAATAATGCCGGGTATGTAGTCTTAGGGTTAATCATTGAAGCTGTCACTAAATTACCGTTTGATCGTTATTTAGAAAAAATCATTTTTACTCCTTGTGAAATGGAGGATACTGGCTATTATGAGCTTGATCGATTACCACTTCACTGTGCAACGGGTTATTGTCTAGATGAAGAGACACAAACTTATTACAGCAATATTTATAGCCTTGATGTGAAAGGAAGCGGAGCAGGAGGAGCCTATACAACAGCAAAAGATATGGATCGCTTTTGGACGTGTTTGATGAAAGGAAGATTAATTTCTCAACCGATGGTGAATGAAATGTTATCTCCTCAAGTGAAGGAAGATTGGTATGGTTACGGGGTATGGCTTAAATCGTTAGATGATGGTCACTATCTTCCGTTTATACAAGGGAGTGATCCAGGAATTAGTTTTATTAGTTCTTATGATCGACAGAAGTGTCGAACTATGACAATGATGAGTAATTTTGCTCAAGATGTTTGGACCTTACACGGGAATTTTTATAAGGCTTTAAACAACTAAGTCTTATTTTAATCAGACGTTGGAATTTAGGATAGAACTAATGTTTGAACTCATGCGTTGTCCCTTTATTTTACGACAAACATTCGGTATAATAATAAAGTTAAGAATGTAGATAAAGGATGAAACGTATGTATTTAAAAAGAATTGAGACAATTGGTTTTAAATCCTTTGCAGATAAAACTGTCGTTGAATTTGAACAAGGTGTCACTGCGGTCGTTGGACCGAATGGATCCGGAAAAAGTAATATTTCCGATGCGATTCGTTGGGTACTAGGTGAGCAGTCAGCTAAGAGTTTACGTGGGGGGAAGATGGAAGATATTATCTTCGCCGGAACATCAACTCGTAAACCATTAAACTTTGCTGAAGTGACGCTTGTTTTAGATAACAGTTGTGGAAGTTTACCAATTGATTATGAAGAAGTCAGTATTACGCGCCGTGTTTATCGTACGGGAGATAGTGAATATTTAATTAATAAACAAAAAGTGCGTTTGAAAGATGTCGTCGATTTAATTATGGATACAGGGATTGGTCATGACTCTTTATCGATCATCTCTCAGGATAAGGTTAAGGCAATCGTTGAGGCGCGCGTTGAAGACCGCCGTGTAATTATTGAAGAAGCGGCTGGTGTATTAAAATATAAAATGCGTAAAAAAGAAGCGACTCGAAAGCTTGAATCAACAAGTGATAACTTAAGTCGTGTACAAGATATTATTTTTGAGCTTGAGGACCAGGTTGAACCGCTTCGTAAGCAGTCAGAACAAGCTGAGAAGTACATGGTGTTAAAGCAAGAATGTAGTGATTCTGAAATTAGTGTGTTAGCTTATGATATTAAAACTTTAAATGACCAAATGGAGCGTTCAAAAAAGGAACGTAAAGATGTTGAATTTGAGCATGTCAGTATTAATGCTAAAATTGCTAATGATGAACGTCGTCGTGATACGTTAAAGCAAAATCAGCAAGCACAAGAGCGCCAGTTGGAACAATTACAAGCTGATTTAGTTGAAACATCAGAATGGATTCAAAAGCTTCAAGGTCAACGTGATGTTTTAAAAGAACGTCATAAAAATGCGTCATCTAATAAAGAAGAATTAGCAGAACAACAAGCACAACTTGAATCACGTTTAGAAACTTCACAAGTCGAGTTGAAAACAGCTGAAGAGGCCATGACAAAGACGAAGACATCGTTAGAAACGAAGCAATCACAGTTACAGAAGGTCTCTGAAGAGTATCAACATTTAGAAGAAAACTTAAAGATTCAATTAGATACGACGCGTGACGCTTATTTTGAAGATGTGAATCGGTTAGCGAGCGTTAAAAATCAATATATTGCGATTAATCAGCAGATTAAGCGAACAGAGACCACGCTTGAGCGCATCAATGAGGATGAGGAAAAAGCGTTACTTGATCGTGACGCATTAGTTCAAGAGCAAGAGACATTTAAAGCACAGTATGGAAAGTTTGAGACATCGCTAAAAGAAAAACGAGATTTATATCAACAATTATATAAAAAACATCAACAACGCTTAAAGCAGGCAGAGATGGAAACAAATCGTCATCGTCATTTAACCCATCAGTTAGATAAGATGAATAACCGTTTGCAATGGCTTGAAGATGCTCAAAAAGATTTCTCTGGATTTAATGAAGGGGTTAAAAAGATTTTAAAAGCTCGTGAACAGGGACAAGTCTCTGGGATTGAAGGGGCTGTTGCTGAGTTAGTTACGGTTCCAAAAGAGTTAGAATTAGCGATGGATGTCGTCTTAGGGCCAGTCATGCAACAGATCGTCACGACCAATGATGATTCTGCTAAAAAAGCCATTGATTTTTTAAAGAAACATCACGCAGGACGTGCCACGTTCTTACCATTAAACGTTATTAAATCACGTCTTTTACCACTGGATGTTCAAAATCGTATTCAAGGAAATCAAGATGTGGTAGGTGTAGCTTCACAATTAGTTGGCTATGATCAACGTTATCGACAAATTGTTGAAAATATTTTAGGAAATATTATTGTAACCAAGGATTTAAATGTGGCGAAAAATTTAGCGAAACAGCTGAATTATCGTTATCGTATCGTAACGTTAGAAGGTGACGTGATTAATGCTGGAGGGGCGATGACCGGAGGGGCTGTGAAGCGTCAAGGTTCATCTTTACTTCGTCAAAAAAATGAAATTGAAGATTGCCAACGTCAAATTCAGCAATTAACGGATGAGTTAGAACAGTCAAAAGTATTTCAAGAAGAATGGGCACAGACCGTGAAGCAATCTGAAAAAGAATTGCAAAAGGTACAACTTGCTGGTGAACGCTTAAAAGAGAAGATGTCTGAAGTGAATCAACAGAAGTTAGCGTTTGAATATCGTGAAAAATCACAAAATGAACGTGAGCAATTACTTCGTATTGAACGTCGTGAACATGAAGCCGAATTAAAACAATTAGTTGAGAAGAATAATCAGTTAGCAGAAGATCGTTTAGTTCTAGAACAACGTATTGAAGAGGCAAAAGCAACAATTGAGACGTTAGAAGAACAACTTGAACAACAAGAAGAATTAAAATCTCAATTATTACAACAGATGACTGAATTAAAAGTCGATGTGGCAAAACTTGAAACGGCATTACATAATGAGTGTGCGACGTTTGAGCGTTTAAAAGGTGAAACTGAACAAGCTAGAATACGTTTAAAAGAATTATTAGATAAAATTGCTGAAAGTGAACAAGCATTACTTGGAAATGACGATGAAGTGGTTCAATTAGAAGCAAACTTAGCTGAGAAAAAAGAAAAACGTGAAGGCATCATTGAACAGATTCAAGATCAGCGTGTCACGTTAACAAAAGTCAGCCAAGAATTAGAGACACTTGAACGTGAAGTTCGAGAAAGTCATAAAGTTCAACAAAAGATGGCTGAATCATTAAATCAATTAGATGTTTCAATTGGGAAAGTCGATGTTGAGATGGATATCATGATTAAAAAGTTAGAGGAAGAGTATCAGATGACGTTTGATCATGCAAATGAAAATTATCCATTAAAAGGCTCAATTGAAGAAATTAAATCACGTATCCGTAGTATTAAAGGTCAAATCGCTGCACTGGGTGAAATTAACGTTGGAGCGATTCAGGAATATCAACGTGTTAAAGAGCGTTATGATTTCTTGACGACACAGCGTGATGATTTAATCGAAGCGAAAGCCACGTTAGAAGAGACTATTAATGAAATGGATCAAGAGATGACGGTGAAGTTTAAAGAAACGTTTGATCTGGTTCGTGAACAATATATGGAGATCTTTAAAAAATTATTCGGTGGTGGAAGTGCGGATTTAGTGTTGACCGATCCTCATGATTTACTTCATACAGGGGTAGAAATTATTGCTCAACCACCAGGAACGAAGTTAAAGACTTCGAATTTATTATCAGGTGGTCAAAAGGCATTAACATCAATCGCGTTATTATTTGCTATCTTAAAAGTTCGTACGGTTCCGTTTTGTGTGCTTGATGAGGTTGAAGCCGCACTCGATGAAGCGAACGTCGCACGCTATGCGAACTATTTAAAGGCATTTAGTAATGAGACGCAATTCATTGTCATTACTCACCGTAAAGGAACGATGGAAAAAGCCGATGTTTTATATGGGGTGACGATGCAAGAGCGTGGAGTGACGAAATTAGTTTCAGTCCGCATGGATAATGTCTCAGACTATATGGATGACGAAAAATAATAGTCAGATGGCTAAAAATGTGATAGAGTAACAATAAGTAGTAGTTAACTATAATACAATATGATGATTGAGGTGGCATCTATGGGTTTATTTGATCGTTTGAAATCGATCGTTCTTGGAAAGAAAGAAGTGTCTGAGACAGAATTACGTGCTCAGCAACATTATAAAGAAGGTATGAAGAAAACACGTGGGAACTTGTTAAAACAATTACAATCAGTGTTTTCAAGTTATACAGATGTGAATGAAGAATTATTTGAAGAATTAGAAGATATCTTCATTATGGCAGATATCGGGGTTTCAACGGTTGTTGAATTCATTGATCAATTAAAAGAAACTGTTCGTGAGCATAATGTAACAGATCCAAAAGAGTTACAACGTATCATGGTTGATAAGTTATTTGAAATTTACGTCAAGGGTGAGATTGTTAACTCAAACTTACGTATGAATAAAGAAGGTTTAACAGTTATTTTATTTGTTGGGGTTAACGGTGTTGGAAAAACGACATCAATTGCTAAAATTGCTCATCAATTAAAAGCTAAAGGAAAATCAGTATTATTGGCAGCGGGAGATACGTTCCGTGCGGGTGCCATTGAACAGTTAGAAGTTTGGGGAGACCGCATTGGTGTAGATGTTGTTTCTTTAAAAGAAGGTTCAGACCCATCAGCGGTTATGTTCGATGCTATTAAAGAAGCGAAGGCTCGTAATGTGGATGTTTTATTATGCGATACAGCGGGACGTTTACAAAATAAAGTTAACTTAATGAAAGAGCTTGAAAAAATTAAACGTGTCATTGAACGTGAAGTACCAGGTGCGCCTCACGATACGTTATTAGTTATTGATGCAACAACAGGTCAAAATGGAATGAGTCAAGCAAAAGCATTCTTAGAGGCAACAGATGTTTCTGGAATTGTTTTAACTAAATTAGATGGAACAGCTAAAGGTGGAATTGTTTTAGCAATCCGTAACGAAATTGGAATTCCAATTAAGTATGTTGGTTTAGGTGAAAAAGCAGAAGATTTAGTTCATTTTGATATTGAACAATATATTTATGGTCTGTTTGCAGACTTATTTGAAGGTGACGAGAACTAATCGATGTTACGTTTGATTTTAAAATAAGTCGGTAGGCATGATAGATTGGACTGGGGGCAAAACGATGCTAGAGAAAGTCAATCGAATGAATGAGCTATATGATACTTATCAAGAGTTATTAACGTCTAAGCAAAAGGTGTATTTCGAACTTTATTATCAAGATGACTTATCACTCAGTGAGATTGCAGAGCAGTTTGAGGTAAGCCGAAATGCAGTATTTGATAATATTAAGCGCACAGGTAAGTTGCTTGAGGATTATGAAGATAAGTTACAGTTATTAAATAAGCGTGAAGCACGCGAAAAGATTATTGATCAGATGATGTTGCATACATCGGATGAACAATTAGTGAAATGGATGTATGAGTTACAATCACTTGACTAAACAAGAATCAGTTAAATTTACAGTGCAAAATTAACTCATTCTATTGTTAGACTGTGTGAATGATGTTTTTATATAGAAACAAAAATGTATTTCATATTTTTAGGATGAGTCATAGTTTCACAAACGATTGGGGACTAAGACATCCTATCGTCGCGGGGTCACCTAGCGATTTCTGAAAGAGATCTATTCCACCACCGCTAGGGATTAAAAGTTTTTCAAATAGCAAAAACTTATCGCGACTTGTAGATATAGGAGGTTTATAAAATGGCATTTGAAACATTATCAGAACGCTTGCAGTCAGCACTAAAAAGTGTTACACGTAAAGGAAAGTTAACGGAAAAAGATGTTGACGTGATGATGCGTGAAGTCCGCTTAGCGCTACTTGAAGCCGACGTAAATATTAAAGTCGTACGTGAATTTATTAAAGAAGTAAAAGAGAAAGCCATTGGTGAGACTGTTTTAAAAAGTTTAACACCAGGGCAACAAGTTATTAAAATCGTTAATGAAGAGTTAACGAAATTAATGGGTGAAAATGCAGCTGAATTAAACTTTGGACATACAAAGCCAGCTGTGTTTATGATGGTCGGATTACAAGGGGCCGGAAAAACAACTCATACAGGGAAATTATCAACTTACTTACGTAAGAAAGAGAAAAAGAATCCGTTATTAGTCGCTTGTGACGTGTATCGTCCAGCTGCGGTTGATCAGTTAAAAACAATTGGGAAACAATTAAATATTCCAGTTTTTGAAAAAGGAACATCAATGAATCCAGTCGATATTGCTAATGAAGCAATGGCATATGCGCGTGAAAATGGTCACGACTTAGTGATTATCGATACGGCCGGACGTTTGCATATCGATGAGCAATTAATGGATGAGTTAAAAGATATTAAAGCGTTAGTTAAACCACAAGAAATCTTATTAGTTGTTGATGCTATGACAGGACAAGATGCGGTAAATGTAGCACAGTCATTCCATGAGCAATTAGATTTAACAGGAGTTATTTTAACGAAATTAGATGGGGATACTCGTGGTGGTGCGGCTTTATCGATCCGTAAAATTACAAATGTTCCAATCAAATTCATGGGGATGGGAGAAAAACTTGATACATTAGAAGTATTCCACCCTGAACGTATGGCATCTCGTATTTTAGGTATGGGAGATGTTATGACATTAATTGAGCGCGCTCAAGAGAATTTTGATGAAGAAGAAAGTATGAAGTTAGCAGATAAAATGATGAATGCAACATATGACTTCAATGACTTCTTAAAGCAAATGAAGCAAATGAAAAAACTGGGTGCATTTGAAGATATCTTAAAACTGATTCCTGGAGTAGGGAATCAATTAAAAGATATTAATATTGATCCAAAACAAATGGCTCGTGTGGAAGCAATCATTTACTCAATGACAGAACAAGAACGTAAAAACCCAGATTTAATTAATGCAAGTCGTAAAAACCGTATTGCTAAAGGGTGTGGATGTGATATTGCTGAAGTTAATCGTTTAATTAAGCAATTTACAGATATGCGTAAAATGATGAAGAAATTCTCAAACATGGATCCACGTCAAATGGAACGTATGGCAGCCGCTATGCAACGTGGTGGAGGAAATCCAATGGCTGGCCTTGGTGGCATGATGGGACAAGGTAAAAAAGGAAAAGGTAAAGGACGTGGAGGATTCCGCTTCTAATAAAGAAGATCGCTAAATAGGCGATCTTTTTTTTGTGATAAAAAATGAATAGTTAACAAAAATTTTTTCCGCAAAAAGGTGAGACATTTGAAATTATTCTGAAAAATGAAAGGATATTAATAAAACTTTGCATTTATTTGTCATAAAAAAGAGTCTTTTACAAAAAAATAAGGAAGAAAAGATGGCTTTAATAAAGTGAATGCATAGAAGATTAAAAGCATGTTTATATTTTTCTCATTATGTTGAGAATGCCATGAACTATGTTCTTGTATGGGACTATTACAAATAAGGATTAAGAAAAAAAAGAGTGAACTAAATCATTTGGAAATATCAAATGATACGCTATGTATTAACTGTTTCTTCACAAAATTAACACACAATTTATGGATAAAGCATCTAATAATGGTTAAAATGAGGTTGTTGATGAACAATACAGATTAATAATAAACAGGTGGAGGGACTTATAATGTTCAAAAAATGGTTAAGTGTTATCTTATCAGTAGCAGGTGTATTAGCCTTTATAACAGGATGTTCGACCAATGAAATAGATAGAGGTGAAACATCACAAGAACCGAAAGTGACAGCAGAAGCTAAAGAAGGTGAAATGGCAACAAAAGTTCCTAAATATGTGTTTATGTTTATTGGGGATGGAATGTCTCAAGTTCAAGTGAACTCAGCACAAGTTTACGAAGGGAGTAATGTATATGGAGACGTTAGGACATCAAATTTAAGCTTTACACAATTTCCTGTTACAGGCTTAGTTACAACACAAAATTCTAGTTCTTTTGTTCCAGATTCAGCCTCAACGGCAACATCCTTGTCATCAGGTGTTAAGACGCATAGTGGAGTTATTGGTCTAAATGTTGATAAGACAGAAGCGACGAAAACTATTGCTGAGCAAATGAAAGAATCTGGTAAAAAAGTTGGGATTGTATCATCTGTCACTTTAAATCATGCGACACCAGCTGCCTATTACGCTCATGTTGAATCACGTGGAATGTATTATGAAATTGCTAATCAATTAGCAGAATCTAACTTTGACTACTTCGGAGGAGGATCCTTATCTCAACCAACAGGAAAAGATAACAATCAAAAAGATGCTTTCGAAATTATTAAAGAAAATGGATATACGATTGCCAATACAAAAGAGGATATTTTAGCTCTAGATGAGAATTCAGGGAAAGTTTATGCGGTAAGTCCAGTTTTACAAGATGGTGGGTCACTGCCATATTATATCGATACAAAAAAGGGAGATTTAACACTAGCTGACTTCGTTCAAAAAGGAATTGATGTATTAGATAATGATGAAGGGTTCTTTATGATGGTTGAATCAGGGAAAGTTGACTGGTCATGCCATGCTAATGACGCGATGACAGCCATTCAAGAAGTTTTAGGGTTTGAATCAGCAATCGATGTGGCGATTGCCTTTGCTAATGAGCACCCAGAAGAAACATTAATTGTCGTTACGGGAGATCATGAAACAGGTGGTATGAGTATCGGATTTGCGGCAACTGGTTATGATACAGCATTCAATTTATTAGACGCACAAAAAATGTCTTATGTCGCATTTGATGAATTAGTTAAAGCGAAAAAAGAAGAAAATCCAAACTTAACATTTGAAGAGATGTTACCAATGATTAAAGAAAACTTTGGCTTATTAACAGCTGATGATGAAGCTGCAGCAGTTAAAGAAAATCAAGCCTTCGTTTTAAGTGACTATGAATTAGCAAAATTACAAGCTGGATTTGAAGAATCAATGAAAGCAGTAGAAGATCGTACATCAAGTGAGGAAAATGACTTATTATACGGTGGATATGATCCATTATCTGTGAGCTTAACACATATTTTAAATAATAAGGCGGGAATTGGATGGACTTCATATGCACATACCGGAACACCAGTAGCTGTGTATGCCATGGGAGTAGGATCTGAAAAATTTAGTGGATTTTATGACAATACAGATGTTTATCATAAATTAGTTGAAGTAACAGGTTTAAAAGAATAATCCATATTGAGATAAAACTAGTTAAGTTAAATAATTAACAAGACTGGTGAAAACCAGTCCTCTATCATTTTGAAGGAGTCGTTTGTTTTGACGTGGTTAAAGAATAAAATCAATCGAAAAGAATGTGTTATGATTGGAGTTTTTATCGTTTTACTTGCTCTTTTATGGTGGATTCCAACGGGGTTTCAAAAACAAATTTATGTTAATTCAGAAGGTGTGAAAGCAAAAGTCGTTGAAGTAAATAATAAGGGTGTTTATTCCACGGGGATGATTCAACAAGGGGACCAACGTTGCACAATTGAAATTTTAGAAGGTGAACACAAAGGACAACAAGTTGAAGGGATGAACTTGCTGACTGGAAAGTTAGAGTTTGATAAAATGTTTAAACCGGGCGATGAGGCTTGGGTATTGTTAGAGTTGGACTCATCGAATGAGGTTATCTTCGCTAATATGGTGGATTATTATCGAATCGATCAACAAATTTTCTTAATTGGATTATTTGTTATACTAATCATTGCCTTTTCGGGCTTTACTGGAGTTCGGACATTGTTGTCGTTTTCCTTTGCTTTATTTAGTATTGTGAAGATTTTAATTCCATGTCTGCTAAAAGGAATCCCTCCATTATTAGTTGCCTTAATGGTTGGAAATTTATTGACAGTTATAACCTTGCTGTTAGTCGCAGGTTGCAATAAAAAGGCATATACGGCAATTATAAGTTCGATGATTTGTTCTTTAATGACGTGTCTATTAGCTGTTGTATTTGGGGATCTATTTAAGATGCATGGAGCCGTGATGGATTGGTCAGAGTCTTTACTTTATGCAGGATATCAACATTTAGATTTAACGGCCATTTTTCAAGCGGGAATTTATTTAGCTTGTTCAGGTGCCATTTTAGATTTATCGATTGATATTTCAGCTGCTTTAGACGAGGTTATTAAAAATAATCCAAGTGTTTCACGAGCAAATTTAATTAAATCGGGGCTTTCGATTGGAAAATCCGTCGTTGGGAGTCAGACAACAACGTTATTACTTGCTTATATGGGAAGTTATATTACGATTTTAATGGTTTATATGGCACAAGGAACACCATTAATGTCTATTTTAAATTCTCAAAAAGTTTCATCTGAAATTCTGCATACGTTTGTTGGTTGTATTGGCTTAGTTCTTGTTTCACCACTAACAGCTATCATTTGTGGGATTGTTTATTGCCCAAGACATCATCGTGAAGCAGCGATTGAAACATCACCACTTATTCCAGAAAATTAATATAATAAAAAGCGCCCTGTTTAATGATAGCGCGCTTTTTGATAGGTTCTTTATCTAATTGTTCGTTGAGTTTGGTAATTTTGATAATAATCATCTTCGGCAAATTGATTGCCTTCATAATTTTTAATTTGAGGCTTTAGATCGATGACCTCAGTTTTAAAGATGAGATCATGTAGTGTTCGATGGTCGCTACGTTCACTGCACATGAAATAACTGATGATATGGCTCAGTCCAAATGTAAGTATGAATAATAAATATTTCGTTAGTTCTCTAAGCTGAATTTCCCACCAAGCTAAAGGAGTATGTGACTTTAAATGTAGTGGTTTCAGTTTGAAAATAAGCTTGCCTATACTTTGACCTTGATTTAGACACGGAATTAGAAAGATTAAAAGATATAACCCAAGGATAAGGATAACTTTTTGTAACCAGCCCATTAAGGTAAAAGCACACATAAAAATAAATAATATAGTCATTCCAAAATCAAGGAGATAGGCGTTGCTGCGTTTAATGAAATTTGCGATATAAATTGACTCTTTCACACACTCACCTCTTTAATCCAATTTATGGATATTATAACATTGAAACGTCTTTGTGTAAACGTTTAAAATAGGGAGGTTAAGAGGTAGTAAACTAGAGACAGTTGTGCTTAAAATACAGGGAAATAAAAAATAAGCCGCCTAGGGGGTGGCGGCTTATTATTCATACTTTGACCATATGTGAAAGGGAGAGGAGAAGTATGATAGAAGAATAGGGGGGATTATTTTTATAGTAACCTCTCGGCTACAATTATAATATTGACATTAACTATATTTTCTATACAATTAAATTAGAAAAATATTAGGAAGTGATAAAATGCGAGTTGTTGCTGGAACATTAAAAGGACGTAGCATCAAGGCAGTTAAAGGAACAAATACGCGACCAACGACAGATAAGGTTAAAGAAAGTATCTTTAATATTATTGGCCCTTATTTTGATGGTGGAGTAGCATTGGATTTATTCGGTGGAAGTGGAAATTTAGGAATTGAATCATTAAGTCGTGGAATTGATCGTGTTATTTTTGTCGATCGAGAAACGATTGCTATTAATACGATTAAACAAAATGTTAAAGATTTAAAAATTGAAGATCAAGTTGAAATTTATCGAAATGATGCATTTAAAGCATTGAAAGCCATTGTCAAACGTGGTTTACAATTCGATTTAATTTTATTAGATCCTCCGTATAAGGGGCAGCGTATTAATGAGATTATCGAGTTTATTCATGAAAATGAGTTATTAGCTATGGATGGAATTATTATGGCTGAGTGTTTAAAAGAGGATGAACTTCATGAATCAATTGGAGATATTCATCAAGTTAAACGTGAAATTTATGGAATTACCGCTATTACCATTTATAATCGAGTAGATGAAAACTAATGCATTGATTCATGATTACTCATGAGTAGTGTTAACATGGAGGATATAGGAATGGATAAAGTAGGACTTTACTCTGGAACGTTTGATCCGGTGACGAATGGACATTTAGATGTCATTGAGCGCGGTTATGAACTATTTGATCGTCTTTATATCACTGTGGCGCAAAATATTAATAAGAAAACATTATTTACAGTTGAAGAACGTGTAGAGATGTTAAAGTGTGCGACAGCACATCTACCTAATGTAGAAGTGATGGTTTGTTCAGATAAATTAGTCGTAGATTTTGCTAAAGAAGTGGGAGCTAAAACGATTTTACGTGGTCTTCGTGCAGTTACAGATTTTGAATACGAATTTCAAATTGCAACGACGAATAAGCGATTAGCACCAGAGATTGAAACGGTCTTTTTGATGACAAAAGCAGAAAATATGTTTTTATCTTCATCAACGACAAAAGAAGTCGCTCGATTTGGAGGCGATGTTTCAAGTTTTGTACCTGACTTTGTCAAAGACGCGCTAGAAGAAAAATATAAAATATTACAAACGAAATAATGTGAAGAGATAAGTAAGGTTTGCTGTTACTTATCTCTTTTTCTTTATCCTTTCATTTTTATAACTAGTGTGGTATCTAATACAAGATTGCTTGGGAATAGTGACTAATACTTCAGCTAATAATGGACTAATTTTAAAGGAAGAGACTGAATTAAAGAACGAAATTAAAGGAGGTTTGCTGAAATTATGGATTAAAAAAGCTTATCCATTATTTTGGATAAGCTTTTAAGCTAGTTTATGTTTGACTCTTATTTTTATTTGGTGGTATAGTTTTAAAACGAAATAAGAAGCAAATAAGACCACGGTCAGTGGAATGAGAGAAGAGTCCACTGTAGATGGAGTTGAGTCGAGAGGAAGGAAGACATCTATATCCTCTCTTAAGACTGTTTTCCATGTCAGTAACACGATGAGTGCACTCGTACATCCATGAAGGAGTCGCATGATGAAATATTTAAGATAAGGAATATTCAAGTTTTTGGCAAACATAAAACTTTGTGTGTGGACAGATAGACCAGTAAAACTAATAATAAAAGCAGTTAAGACGAGTTTAGTTTGAAGAGGAGCGGTTGTTTGCGAAACTTTAGTGACTCCTTGGGTAAATTCAAGAATTCCTGCTACAAGTGGTTCTATTGACGCTAGACCTATATCTTCAATAAAAGGATGCATAATGACATTGAAGAGTTGTGTAATCTCGATAATATTAAACGTCTCAGAAATGATGTAGAAAAAGACGATAATTCCTCCAACACGGATTAACGTTTGAAGACTACTTTCAATACAGTCAATCAAAATAGCAGAAAATGATTGATTTGGAAATTGAACGGTGACTTGGCGAATTGTTTCTTTGGAGCGAAGTAAAGGATAACAACAAATAAAGACAGCAATTGATCCTAAAAGATGCGCTATTAATAATAAGTAACCAATCGTGGTGGATTGATACAACACGACGCCTACCGTTCCGAGGATGAAGAGGGGGCTGGCAAAGTTGCAAAAATACATGAGTCCTTCCATTTCTTTAGCACTAATTAAATGTTGATCATAGTAATCTCGTGCCATCTTTGATCCTGATGGATTTCCACTAATCATGCTCAAAAACATAACAAAAAATGTAATGGGTGATAAGTGAAGTAGGTATTTAAATAATGGCGTGAGCAACTTACCGATTAATTGCGGCACTTGATAATAAATCATGAGACGCGTCAGTACAAAGAATGGAAAGAGTGAAGGCACAACTTTTTCTGCCCAAGTGACAAAACCAGTTTTGGTCGCCGCAATAATAGGCGCTGGTTGCAGTAATAAGATAATAAGAAATGCAAGAAGAACAACAGAATTCATGATTTTTTTCATAGATAATCACCTATAATGAATGTATTGTAAAGGAAGGGAAAGTATGTCTTTTTTAAATTGACACATAACTACAAGTTATATGGATTCTAAAGTAGGTAGTGAATACTTTTTCATGAAATCATCAAGATGAAGTTAGTTTCATAGGCGTTTTAATAAGTGTTAAAAGAGGACAATTCGATTGGAATAGACATCAAGTTTTGCATATGATATAATATAATCAATGAGAATTATTATCAATCAAAAGGAGACATGATGATGACTTTATCGACATTAAAAAAAGGTGAGAGTGCGTTAATTTTAGATTTTAAAGATTTGTCAGATAGTTTCAGCCGTCGACTTTATGACGTGGGAATTTCCATTGGCTCAGAAGTTACGATGTTAAATATTTTAAACTTTGGACAATTATTTTATATTTCAATTGATGATGTTGATTTTTGTATCCGAAAACAAGATGCTAAAAAGATAACTGTTGAAAAATTATAAGGAAAATTAGGAGGTGAGTTGCTTGCGTTTAATGTTAATTGGAAATCCTAACGTGGGTAAAACAACATTATTTAATAGCTTAACAGGAGCGAATGCTCATGTTGGGAACTGGAGTGGGGTCACAGTTGATAAACTGGTAGGGAGTATTAAAAAAACGAATGATGAGCTAATAGACTTACCGGGAACTTATAGTGTGACGCCAAGTAGTGAAGATGAGGGAGTGGTGACTTATGCCCTTTTAAATGAGTCATATGATGGACTTTTAAATATTGTCGATGCAACGCATTTAAAGCGTAATCTTCATTTAACGATTCAGTTGCTAGAAGCAAATGTTCCTATCTTAGTGGCCATGAACATGATGGATGCTCTTCATAGAAAGGGATTAAATTTAAACCTTGAGAAATTAGAAAAAATGCTCGGAGTTGATGGAGTCCTTATTTCTGCTCGTAAAAATGAAGGAATTGATGAAGTGATTCATCAATTACCCACATTAACACTAAAAAAACCATTTCGTCTATATTATGGTGTCACAATTGAAACAGCTATTTCTCAGATTTTATCGCTTCTTAGTGAGACTCCTCAACATTTAGATGCCCGTTGGATTGCGATTCAGGCATTAGAGGGAAATGAGGGAATTTATCAATCACTATCTCTTGCAAATGAAGTACCAATTCGTGCGATTGTGGAGGAAACTGAACGAAAAATTATAAACGAAAAAGTGGCTTTATCGTTAAAAGGTGCTATTTTTAATAAGCGACGCGAATTTATTCATCAACTTTATCGTGAGTGTATGCAGACGATTCCTGGTTTTAAAGTTGAAACGAAGCCTAAGTTAACGAAGGTCGATCGTTATTTAACACATCCGATTATCGGAACGTTGATTTTTCTCGTCCTTATGTTTTTAATTTATGTGGTAACGTTTGATTTAGTAGGAAATCCAATCTCCGATGGATTTAGTGCCGTATTAGATGAATGGATTGTACCGAATCTATCAAACTTCTTAGTGTCATTAGGCGCCAACCCAGATGGTTTCATTTATGGAGCACTCATTGATGGATTAGTTGCAGGGGTAGGAGGTGTGATTGTCTTCTTACCACAAATTTTAATTTTATTCTTCTGTTTATCGCTAATGGAAGCAACTGGATATATGGCGCGAGTTGCGATTGTGATGGATTATATCTTCTCAGGGTTTGGACTAAATGGGAAGGCGATCGTCCCGCTTGTGACTGGATTTGGGTGTAATGTTCCTGCGATTATGGCGACGCGTACGATTCCTGATCGGAATGAACGTATCAAAACGATGATGGTGATTCCATTTATGTCGTGCTCTGCTCGTTTACCGGTTTATGTCTTATTTGTTGGAATGTTCTTTGCGAAGTATCAATCTCTTATTATTATGGGATTATATTTACTTGGTATTGTGATTGCTTTATTAAGTGCAAAACTATTATCAGTATCAATCTTTAAAAAGACAGAAGATAATTTTATTTTAGAGGTTCCACCGTATCGTGTTCCACAAGTCAAAAATTTAATTAGCCAGACGCTTAATCGTGGAAGTGACTTTATTCATACGGCTGGGAAATTTATTGTCTTAGGATCGGTTATTTTATGGTTATTACAAGAGATGGGGCCAGCAGGATTACATGTGGCGAGTGATGAAAGTTATTTAGCAATGTTAGGTAGTGTCTTAGCTCCGTTATTTCTTCCTCTTGGCTTTGGAACATGGCAAGCAGCTAGTAGTTTAGTAGTAGGATTTTTAGCGAAAGAATTAGTGTCCTCATCTATGCTAATTATTTGTGGGGCGGAAGCGGGGATTTTAACGTTATTTACACCACTTCAAGCCTTTAGTTTTTTAGTGTTCTCTGTACTTTATATTCCTTGTCTATCAACGGTGGGGGTCATGTATCAAGAAACGAAATCAGCTAAGACAACAGCGTTAATGGTTGCGTTTGGATTAATTGTTGCTTACCTCGTTAGTTTAATTGTTTATCAGTTAGGATTGATCATTGTATAATATGGACTTTTTATAACTCCTTTTGAATAGAAATTTAGGCTATAAAAAAATCACGACATCAAATGTGTCGTGATTTTTTTAAGTTAAAAATAAGGTGATAAAAACTAATACGGTTGAAATGAAGTTTTGTACAGCGTGTACACCAATTGAATACCAAATATTTTGATGACGATAATAGGTATATCCTAATGCAATCCCCATCGCCATGTATTGAATAATATAGATGAAATCTCCTGCACTAATGACGTGAATCATTCCAAATAAGAAACTACTTAGGAAGATTCCGAGCCATGGATGTTTAAGAAGCCCTCGCATAATAGTGAAGCGGAAAACAACTTCTTCGGCTAGAGGGGCACATAAAATCGTCATACTTGCCATTAAAATCGGATGGAATTCCATAAGATTCGTAATGACTTGTTGATTGATTGATGACTCAGCTGATTGGGTAAAGAAGATGACAATCATACCTGAAACGTATGACGCTGCAAATAAAAGACACCAACTAATTGCAACTCCTTTTATGAAGTGTTTAACAGAAGTGATTTTTTTAAATTGATCAGCTAGCTCACGACCAAAAAATGCGATGGAAACAATGACTAAAACGATATAAGAAATTAAGTTTGCAAACACTTGAATATCTACATCGTTTGTGCAAAATGTGGCTAATAAGTGAAATGAAATCGTTGGTAATAAAAACATCACAAAGATATAAGTAAAGATTAATAAGGTTGACTTTGCTTGACGTAAATTCATTTGACACCTCCCAATAAATCATGATTGTTATGATTTATTATAGCATATCACCCTTTAAAAAGAAATAAGACAGAGGTTGTTTAAAAACAGGGAAAACATCGACATAAAGTTCTTTTTTAGAGAAATACTGTCTTGGTTCGCATGTATGTTAAATTAGACATACTTCAGCCCCACTTTTTTGATAGGTGAGAATGCTTTTGAAAGCTGCTGGAAAAGTTTTAAGTTTGTGAATGGATGGAGAAATTTTGAGGGAATGGTAAACAAACCATTTAAATGATTTTAACTGATTTTATTTATTGAGATGATTGGATGTGGGAATCTTAAGAGTGAAATAGTCGTTCTTCTTTTTTGATACTAAGACATCTCATAGTTTCGATGGGTTCCCTTCCATTTCCAATAGAAATATGTCTTCTACTGTCAGGGCGTAGTTAGTTTTTACAAGGATAGATCAATGAATGGTTGAAAGACTGAAGGTGGTCTTTCTTTTTTTGTTGAATAAAAAACTTTTTTGTATTACCATAATAAAGATAAATTAATATAGTTATACAAAAAATATTTCTACTAAAATATGATATTATCAACGTTTTTAATGGTTTTGTATTTTCTTTGATGTAATGTTTTTTAATGAATTTTGATTATTTGCCACCATTTTGCCACCATACTTTTATTTTGGTGGCAATTTTATTTGTTGAATTTTCTTTCGAATAATTTGATGGCATCTACTTCGCCTTCTTTTGTAACATGACTATATGTATCAAGCGTAGTCGTGATACTACTATGACCTAAACGTTCTTGAATAACTTTTATATTAACACCTGCATTTAACAACATAGTGGCGTGAGTGTGTCTTAGTGCGTGGAATTTTAAGTCAACTCCTAATCGCTTACTCATTCTAGTTACTTTAGATGTAAGTGATTCCGGAGGAATAGGCGAACCATCTTCATTGCAGCAGACAAAATCTTGTTCTGTATAATATACGTTTCCGTAAAAATCTTTATTAGATAGTTGTTGTTTTCTATGCTCTAAAAGAGCATTTACTAATTTATCTGTCATCAATAACGTACGATTACTAGATGAAGTTTTTGTTGGTGATAACTCTAATCCAGTACCAACTTTATTCAATAGTTGTTTATCGAAAGTTATAAGTTTATTCTCTAAATCAACATTATCCCATGTTAATCCTAACACTTCACTTCGGCGCCCTCCGACTTGAGTTGCGATTAAAAAAGGGATATAATAACGAGTGTCTTTTAAATCTTCAAAGATGGTATCTAAATCGTCCAACGAAACGATTGCCATCTTTTTTTCTTCGCTTTTTTTCTTCAACTCTAAACGATCTAGAGGGTTATAAGAGATAATCATTTGCTTAATTGCTAATTTAAAAATATTATTTAAGACTTTTTTAATTGCAGCTATTGTATTGTTAGACAAACTTTTTTGCTTTTCTGCAAAGAATTTTTGAAGTATTTCAGGTGTAATACTTGTCATTTTTATAAATCCTAATTCAGGAATAATGTGATTTTTAAGCATACTATTGTATTGAACTAATGTGTTATATCGACAAGAATTGCTGGCGACATTCTCATACCAATAATTTGAGAATTCTTGCAAGGTGTAACTAACATTATTTTGGACAAAGCCTTGCTTTTCGTATTGTTGTAAAACTTCACGTAAGGCAGTTTCTGCTTCTTTTTTAGTTCTAAATCCACCTTTTTCCTTCTTCTTGTAAGCGCCATCTACTTTAATTGTAAAGTAATAACTCCATTTTTCACCACGTTTACGTACTGAACCTTTCATTTTATCACCTCAATTTCATATCTTTAGAAAACAGGATAGGGTATAAACCTTATCCTGTTTTTTTTATTTAACTACTTTTAATTTTTCTTTGTTTTTGTCGCTTGTGGTATTCGTAACAGAATAATCCGTATTTGGCGCTAATTTTGAGACACTTTTTATATATGCCTCCTCAGCTAATTCAACTTCAGTTTTAATTGATTGTGTTTCTTTAGCTTGAGGAGGGATATTGAATGTCTTGGTTGCAAATTCAAGTATATTTATTCTAGTTTGTGAATCGAATTGCAGAAACTTTTCTAATAACTCCATTTCGAAATCACTCATATTAAGAGATTTAATATATTCGGCAACGTCATTATCGTTTTGCGGAAGAAATATTTCGCCTTCTCCGTTTAGAAGCCAATATTTGTTTACATTGAATTCACGACAGATATCATTAATTGTCCTTGAGCTTACTGAGCGTCTTCCAGTTTCATAACATGCTATTTGCCCTCGAGATAAATTTAATTTCTCTGCAAACTCAGCTTGATTAAGATTAAGTAGTTTTCTTAATTTTTTTAGTCTTTCTTGCATGATTTAACCACCTTTCGTAATTATATTATCATCATTTTGTAGCAAAAGATACAATTTTATTCAAAAATTTTAAAGAAGTTGTTGCAAAAGCTACAAAATAGTGGTAATATTGTCGATGTGAGGTAGCAAACGTTACAAAAACTATGCCTCACTAAAGGGAGGTGAGAGAATGGAGAATTCTGCCGATAAAAAACCTGAAGTGTTTAGTCAGCTTGATGCGTTCAGATATATTTTGAACAACATGGATACAGTTGAGCAAAAATGCTTCGCAAGTTTTATTCATGGTATCGAGTTCCAAAGAATGCAATCATCTTTTGATAATAAATTACAGGAGGCGTAAAAATGAACAACATTCAACTGGGAGTATCTCAATCAAAGGGATATGAAAATGAAGAAATTTTTATAGTGTGTTGTGAAGTACAATATGGTAGCGGAAGTGCAAATTATTTTTTAACAGATTTAGATGGGGCATTATCAAAAAGAATTTGTGATGCTATGGTGTTTAAAAATAAAAATACTGCTCATAGATATGCGAGCAGTATCGAGTGTGTTTATCCGAATATTAATTTGTTAGGTAAAGTACAAGAAACTACTTTTGGTTTTCTATTGGATATGATGTTCTAAAACATAGATCTAATTTGCGATGTGCAAAAGAAATCATGGTTAATAAATCTATCGCATCTTGTTTATCAATATTCCAATGAATTTTAGCTTCATGCGCTGCGATATTTCGAAACATGGAAAAAATACCTAACAATAGATTTCTTAACCCAATATGTTCATTGCGTTCGGATGCGGTCTGAAGTGAATTAAGTGCTAGTAAAGGTCTTTCTCTATCAAAGGCTTTATGAACTAATGTTGAAGCATCATCTCCTAATCCAGTTTTTGAACGTATTTTATCAGATAAACTCTTTGTTGCCTCTAAAACTGCATGAAAATAGTTATCTTGAATAATTTCTTCTTTACAAAACTTCAAAACATCTGGATGGATATTTCGATCGAAAAGAATTTTATGGATTTCAGATGCTCGTGACTTAGCTTCATTAATTGTATTCGCTTTTAATGTTTGGCGTATTTTCCCATCGTCACATAATTTCAAAGATGAAAAAACCAGTACTTGATTTAATTCGAATAATATTTTTTGAAATTCATCATTCTTATTGATGAACGATACCGGTGAACAAGAGTGTTCTATAAAGTGTAGTACTTGATTTGAAGCGTTGTAACGATTTTGAGAGTATTCGAAAAAAGCATTAATTCTACGCCATTTAGTATACTGTGGACAATCTTGATAACCAAAATTTTCAAACAGTCCGGTTATTTGAGAACCAGTAAGAGAATCGCCAATTATTTTACTTATTTGTTCTAGTACTATCGGTTCTAATTTGGGAATAGGTGCCATAATTTCACCTCCTTTCGGTGAAATTATAACAAAATATGACAATTTTATAAAGGAGGAAGAGAAATGAACAATATCAATATTAAACCTTTTTACTCAAAAGGCTATGAAAATGCAGAAGTAATCAACATTCAAAATAAAGACGGAGTAGCAGTTGTAAGTAGTCGAGTGGTGGCTTATGACTTCGATAAACGTCATGACCATGTATTACGAGATATTAATAACATTATCGAATCTAATACAACCCAAAATTGGGGGCTACTATTTATCGAATCTCAATATAAGGCTTCAAACGGAAAAATGAACAAAGAATATCTACTCACACGAGATGGATTTAGCTTACTGGTTATGGGGTTCACAGGGAAAGAAGCTTTGCAGTGGAAATTACAATACATTGAAGCTTTTAACAAAATGGAGGAGCAGATTAAACAGGCGTCACATAATCCATACGCTAACTTATCACCAGAGTTGCAATCAATTATTATGCTAGATCAAAAGCAACAGATGTTAGAACAACAAGTTCAAACAGTTCAACAGAAGGTGAATGAAATTGAAGAAAATGCTAAGTTGGACCCAGCTGAATATAGTTTAGTTTCTAAACGAGTATCATCACGAGTGTATGAAGTTCAAAAAGAGCGTCAAATGAACTTAAATAAAAAACAGATTGGAGAGTTATTCAGAGCGTTGAACAGAGATATTCTTGAAATTACAGGAGTTAAGACACGTACACAATTACGTCAAAAGCATTTAGATATGGTGCTTGATTTTATTAATGATTGGTATCCATCAAGAGCAGCAATGTTTAACATTAATCAAATGAGTTTAGAGATTTAAGGAGGGGTGCAAATCATGGTAGATAAAAAAGAAAATCCAATTCCAATTCCACAACGTTTTGCAGTAACGTTGGAGGAGGCTGGTTATCTTATGGGGGTATCAGCTCAAACAATATCTAAATACATCAAGGCAGGGTTGATTCGTCCATTACGACCTAATAACAACAGTATTCGCGTTCGAGTACAGGATGTTGAGGAGTTGTCCGAGCGTATGGTTGGTCATGTTTTCGACGCTAACGAGATGGCGTTAAAGCCTATCGAAGTATACGGAATTTAAGGAGGAAGAGGAATGGATTTAAAAGATTGGTTAATAGTTGTTTTGATGTTTTTAACAGCAGCAGTCTTTATTGGAACAATTATTTATTTAATGCAGTTAATGGGATATTAAATTTTTTCGCTCTAACTTAGATAATTAATGAAATATCTAAATTAATTTTAAGGCTCATTTTCTTCGATTTAAAGGTGTTTGAATTTTCACCAGTGTTGTTTATCGGATTTTTATTTCAAACACCTTAGACAAAGAAAAACAACAAAATTTGGAGGGATTAAACAATGGGAGTTATGGATATTCACACATCAATGGATAAAGTGATTATATTTGGAATTTTATTTGTTAAAGAGTCGAATACGGTTCAAATTCGCCCACATGGATCTTTAAAAGAAATTGTGAGATTGAATATTCAATCAATTGGGGAGTTACAACGCTTTGCGGTGGAATGGTATTACAAGAATATTTATCATCAAAACTTTGGTGGAAGAGAAATGGCACCTTATGAGGTTGTCTTAAAGAATTATTAGGAGGTGCTGTATGACTTATTTGCTTGCAGTAGATGCAAAACTGAAAGATTTGATTAATGAAAAAATTGAAAATTGGGAAGAGGGGAAAAGTTGTACATTTAAATTTAGCTTCACAGAAGTTGGATTACTTCATGAGCCATCAGAAAGCGACTTAGATATATTAGTTGCTGACCTTCCGTACATTGAATCGTTGGAAGTCGGAAAAGATGAAACTTTATTAGTCACGATTGACAAACATACGTTAAAAGCAGCGTACGAAGCACAACTTCAAGAATGGATAGAAGAGAGTGATTTGAAACAGTTTGGTCGTTATGAGAGTTGTGGGTGGATTTGATGGCTGTATATCGACAAGTCTATATTACATTTTGGCAAGACGAATTCATCTTGGAGCTAACACCTGAAGAAAAGTATTTCTATCTGTATTTAATGACAAATTCTAAAACATCGCAGTGTGGAATATATCAGTTACCGATTAAGGTTATGGAAATGGAATTAGGATACAACAGAGATACAATCATTAAACTTATTGAAAGATTTGAGCAATACGGAAAGATTGCATATGATGAATCAACTAAAGAAGTGGCTTTGGTTAATTGGTTGAAGTTTAATCCAATAAATAACATCAATATTCAAAAGTGCGTAGAAAAGGAATTGCAAGGAATTAAGAGTGACTTTTTAAAGGAAAAATATAACCCCCTTATAAGCCCCTTACAAACCCCTTGCAAGAAAAAAGAAAAAGAAAAAACAAAAGAAAAAGAAGAAGAAAAAGAACAAACAGATAAAAAGAAAAATAAAAAGAAACCTGCTAACGCAGATTTCATCTCGCTATTTTCTTCTTATACAACAAATGAAAATCTAATTGAAGCATTAAGTTCTTTTGTTGAAATGAGGGTTTTAATCAAAAAGAAACCAACTGAACGTGCTATGAAGATGATTTTGAATAAATTAGATAAACTAACCTCTTCAGATGAAGAAAAGATTTTAATCTTAGAACGATCTATCTTAAAAAATTGGACAGATGTTTATGAGTTAAAGACTCAGAAGCAAAGGGGGAATACAGATGCAAAGTCTATCAGAACTATTGGGGAAGTCGACTCAACAGGACGCCAGTATCTCTAATTTAACGGAAGTTGAACGAGTTCAGTATTTTGTCAATGTAGATAATGCACGTCAAGGACATCTGAATCAGAAAGACTTCGACTGTAAGGTTTGTTTAAACAAAGGATGGATTGCAGTGGTTCAACAACATAATGACATCGTTACTCAAGCTACAAAAATATGTGGATGTATGGAAGTTCGAAAAATGATTCAAAATGCACGTTTAAGTGGGATGGGCGAATTATTAGATCATCGTTTAGAAAATTTCAAGGTTGCGGAAACGTGGCAAGGAATTGTACTTGAAGGAGCTAGAAATTACTTAGAACATCAAGGTGACTCGTGGTTTGCTATTTTGGGTCAAAGTGGAGCAGGAAAGACAATGATTTGTTCAGCTATTGCTAATAAATTATTGAAACGATATAAGAAAGTCAAATATATGGCTTGGACTGAATTTACGGAGAAGCTTAAACGAATGAGGTTTGATGTTGACCGTGATGAATACTTTGATGAATTTAGTAAAGTTGAGGTCCTATATATTGATGATTTCCTAAAAGGAAGTGTTGTAGATGATTCAGGAAAGTTGAAGGTTAATCCAACCGATGTAAAATACGCCTTCCAGTTGATCAATGAACGATACAACAAGAGATTAGTCACTATTATTTCATCAGAGTTTATGATTGATGAAATTAGAGATTATGTTGATGAAGCTGTTGCAGGCCGCATTAATGAACGGTGTAAAGAGTTCTGTCTACAGATTAAGAAAGATGGAAATAAGAATTATCGTTTTAAACAAGGAATAATTTTGTAGAAAGGTGGTGATATGAATGCTGTATAAAAATAAAAAAAAGAGCACAACTGCTACCAACAGTCATGCTCCAAAGAGATTAGTTCACCATGTAAAATCTCGAAGACATTATACAGTATAGACAAAATAGAATCAATGTATTCACTAAATATAACAAAAATTAGACATTTTAGGAGGATATGAATTATGGAACGTAAATTAGATGAATTAGGACGATTAGTAATCCCAATGGAGTTCAGAAAAGCATTAGGATGAGGGAAAGGTGCGCGAGTGAATATGCAAGTTTCAGGTAACAAAGTTATTTTAACAAAGAGCGAATGTTGTTGTGCAATTTGTGGTTCGTCAAGTGAGTTGAAAGAGGTTAAAAGTGTTCGTATGTGTCAATCGTGCATCGACGAAATTAAAGCAAGTGATTTTTGGGAGGAAGTTTAATGGATCAGTTCTTAAAATTAGGAGAAGCATTAGCCTCAATGGCTCGCATTATGGCACAGGAAGAAGGGATTGTCACAGCAGGTGTGACGATTCCTCAAAATAAATTCAGTCGTGAGGATTTAGAGTATTTAAGTAGTGTTATTACAAAAGAGCTACCAGTTGAAGTGGAGTATCACCGTGAAGAAAGGTTTGTTGTAGTTGCCTTTACTCGAAAGTCGGTGTGATATGAGTAAAGAATTTGATTACAGCAAGATCATAGAGTGTCCCTACTGCACTAAGTTTTCTGATTATAACTATGACAAATGCCATTTAGGGCAACAGGAAGTTGTTAAGTGTGAGTGTGGGAGGAAGTTTGTGGTGACATGTGATAAATATGAGTATTTTGATTGGCATGAATTTTACGAGATGCAGGAGGAAGAGTAATGAACGGATTAGAAGCAATTGAGTTAATGAAGCAAGGGAAGATGATTAAAAGTGGCATTTGGATTTATAGCATGGATAGTGATGGGGTGATTTGGCTAAAAACTGAATCACACACAGGTTGGGTTGAAGCACATACATTCAATATCCTAGCTAATGATTACGAAGAATACATCGAACCTAAACCATTAACAGGTTGGGAACGTGTAGATGGGAAGATGTATAACGTGATTCTTATTAATGACTTAGGTAAATCAATGGAGTGTGGGCAATTCAAGGATGATATGTATTATAAACAAGCCAATTACTTCTCAACCGAAGAAAAAGCAGAGGAAATCAATTTCAAACAAACGTTATTCCGTAAGTTACAACGTTTTAGTGATGAGAATGGTGGGAATGAGATTAATTGGTTAAATACAAATCAACAAAAATTCTTCATTACCTATTACTACGATACTAAAGAATTGGATTTATACTATGTTTGCAATGATAAAGATTTTGGTCAAGTTTATTTCATATCAGAAGAAATCGCAGAAAAAGCAATCGAATTATTCCGTGATGAATTAATCAAATACTTTACGCATGATTGGAGTGGGAAGGATGAGACACCGATTAATCTTAACTCGGAAGAAAGATAAAGCGCAGTTTATTGTAACAGAGATAAAGTTAGAACGCGGGGAGATCGTAAAGCTTTGTGCGGAGTCAGTGGAACTCATCGAAGGGAAATACATTAATGAGTTAGTCTTTACTTTTCCGTGTGCTCAAGCGGTCAAACGATTTAAGCGTTCGTTTAAATTAAGTCATTTGTGGGAGGAAGTTTGTGGTGACGTGTGAGAAGTATGAGTATTTTGATTGGCATGAATTTTTAGAATTATCGGAGGAAGAGTAATGGAATTACAAGTATTACAACAATCAATTCCAGTAGTGGAATTTAATAAAGAAGATTTACGAGTATTTTTAGAACAACAATTAGAGAAATATAAAAATTTAGTAGTGACAGTAGATACAGAAAAAGATTGTAAAAAAGCTAAGGCAGAACTTGGAAAGTTAGAAACGGCAATTGAAACCTTCCGTAAGGATACTAAAAAGCAGCTATCAGAGCCTATTGCTCAATTTGAAGCGGATTGCAAGGAATTGGTAATGCTGATCCAGGAAGTTAAAAAACCTATAGATACTCAACTTAAAGAAATTGAGGAACGTCGTAAGGCAGAAAAAGAAGCTGCGATTCGAGAAGAAATTGAAAAAATCGTGATTGAGTATGAGTTAGATGATAAATATAACGCTCAAATTCAAATAAATTCGACGTGGTTAAACAAATCAACCTCTATGAGTAAAGTTACCACAGAATTAAAAAACCTCGCAGAAACGCTAAAAATCGCCCAAATGAGCGTGACTCGACATCAAGAGATTATTAAAGCGACTTGCGAGATGCATAATGCACGGTTAAAAACACCTTTAGATGCGACTGGATGGATTGAATTATTAGCAAGTGGTGAGGAAGTTCAATCAATTGTAGATAAGATTCATGCAGAAGGTAAACGACGTTTAGCTGCTGAGATTGAAGAAGAAGAAAAAGAGGCTAGAGAGATTCTGAACCAACCGGAGAATGAGCCAGTTGTTCACGAAGAACCAGTGGAGCCTATTTACAAACCTAAACCTGATGAACCGATTATGTCAGCGACTATTAAATTGTATGGGACCGCAGAACAATTCAAAGCTTTCAAAAATATCATGGCAAGTATCGGAATGCATTACGACATCGTTAAATAATAGGGGGAATTTAAAATGACAAATACACAACAACAAAACCATTTAGCAGAAATGCACCAAAAACATCAACAAGCAATTCAAGAAGGATATTATCAAATTCACAAAATCGAAACAGATTCAGGAACTATCGAATTATCAATGGCGCAAATTCGTGATTTCTTAGTGGAACCAAACTCAAAAGTCACACCACAAGAGTTAATGATGTTCTTGAAGTTATGCCAACACCAAAAATTAAACCCATTCATTAAAGACGCTTATTTGATTAAATTCGGAGATCAACCTGCATCAATGGTTGTTTCTAAAGATGTTGCATTTAAACGAGCATTTGCCAATCCAAATTATGATGGAATGGAGTCTGGGGTTGTTGTCATGAATAAAGAGACAGGAGCGCTAGAACAACGAAAAGGAACTCTTTATATCAAGTCTCGTGAAGAGTTAGTAGGAGCTTGGGCAACTGTTTATCGCAAAGATATTCCTCGACCTACAGAGGTGGTAGTTAACTTTGACGAATTTGCTCAAAAGAAAAAAGACGGAACACTCAATGCTAACTGGACTAATCGTCCTGCTGTGATGATTCATAAGGTAGCTGAGTCTACTGCATTGAGAAAGGCGTTCCCTGAGACTCACCAAGGAATGTATGATGAGTCAGAAGTTGTAGATCAATCACAACAGTCACAACCAACACCGATGGCTGGAGTAGTTGAAATCAAATCTGAACCAGTGAATAAAGTTAGCTATGCTAATCGCCCACAAAAGCAACAAGAGATTATTGACTATAGTGAGTTAGAGCTTCAAGATGCGAGCCATTTATTATAAAAATGTTTGAAAAAGCTATATTTTACGATTATACAGAAACCGAAAAGGGTGCGTGGTTCAAGGTCCACGTCCCTGGATGGTTTGCTCCAAAGAAGCTGATTCAAAAGTGGATGAGTGGAGCTATCCGATTTGATGATGGACGTAGCATAACATCAGCGCAAAATAAATTAATCCACGCTTTAATTGGGGATGTGGCAAAACATTATGACTACCATCCGTCAGAGAGAAAGCAGTTAAAAGAAGATTTAAAGTTACAGTTCGCTGAGGCATACGGAATTGAAGTGTTTAGTATATCCGATTTAGATGTTCCTACAGCAACAGAGTTTATAGATTATTTAATTGAGTTCATGTTGTTATGGGATATTGAGATGAGCCCTAAGGTTAATGCGATGGCAAGGACAACAAATAATTGGATTTATTATCACATCATGAATGGTAAATGTGTGTGTTGTCAGAGAGATAAACGGACAATAGGTATTCATTTGCATCATACAAATCCGATAGGAATGGGGCGAGATAGAAAGAAAGTTGATCATAGTGAACATAAATTCTTAACATTATGTGCTGATCATCATCAAGAAGCTCACACAATTGGACAAAAAACATTTAATGCTAGGTATCACCTTGACGGGATTAAGTTAAGTAAAGAGTCATTGGTGGAGTTACGGGTAATGAAGAAGTGTGACTTAACAGAGTTAGAGGAAGCGGAGGCGGAAGTGAATGGGGAGCATCATATGCAACCACTGTGGATGCAAGGCGGTAAAGAAACAGGCTCAAATTTGTGAGTGTGGATCTTGGTATTGTAGCTTCCATTGCTTAGTTCAAAGTTTGCATCAAGTTGGTGTGAATCAGTACACATTCGACGAATTAAATCGTTGTGGTCAATGTGCGGTAGAGAAATTGAAAGTAGGTAAATTGAGATTTCCGTAAGGTGATAAACATTTGAAAAGATTATTGGCACCGCATTTATTGATTTATGTGATAGGTGAGGTTAAGCCGGAGAAGAGACGGAAGAAAGTTAGTGAAAATCAGTTGAGTTTATTTTAGGAGGAAGAGTTATTTGAGAACATTTAAGATTCCAGGTATGGTCCAAGCTAAGCAGCGACCGAGATTAAGCAGGGGGCGTGTTTATACGCCTCAGGCTACGGTCAATTATGAAGGATATGTGAAGTGGTGTTATTCTGATTATGCCAATCGGATGGAATGGACACCTATTGAGGGGGCTATAAGAGCCGAAATTGGGGTGTTTATGCCGATTCCTAAGTCAGATAGCAAGAAGAAACGAGCGTTGAAAATAAGCGGACAAATACGTCCTACAGTGAAGCCTGATGCAGATAATATCGCTAAGAGTGTGTTAGATGCCTTAAATGCTCTAGCGTATGCAGATGATAAACAGATCGTTGAGTGTGAAGTGAAGAAATATTACGGTGAAGAACCTTGTGTGTATGTGAAGTTGATTGAGTTGGAGGGATAAGAAATGAGTAGTGAAGGAGTATTGTATTGTGTTCCTATGAATATCTATCAAATCAATGATTTAATAGATGGACTGGAATATAGATACGAGTTAGATGATGCGGATCAGAATCTGTTGAATAGATTGAAGTCATTACAAAATCAAGTAAATAATCAAAAAGGAGAGTAGAAATGAAAAATTTAAAATTAATTGGAATTAGTATCTCAAGTGTATTAGTAGTTATTGTTTTATGTGTGTTTATGGTGAATGGAGTTCAAAATAAAGCTATCTCATTAGAAGAGCAAGTGAGAGTTGCTTATTCTGATATAAATGTCCAAGAAAAACGACGAGTGGATTTGATTTATAACTTAGTTGATACTGTTAAAAATTATGATAAACATGAAGCTGAGACGTTACAGAATGTAGTGGAGGCCCGAGCGAATGGAAAAGGTGATATTAGTGATGTAACAACTTTAATTTCATCTGTAGCAGAAGCTTATCCAGAGTTGAAGGCGAGTGAGAATTACAAAGAGTTAATGAATGAATTAAGTGTAACTGAGAATTTAATTGCTCAATATCGCAGTAACTATAACAAGCAGATCAAAGAGTATAACCGTTATGTTAGGAAGTTTCCTAATAAGCAGATGTTAAGTTTATTGGGTTATGAAGAGGCAGGGTTTGATTACCTGAACTATGATGCTCCTTCAGATGCTCCAACCCATTTGTTCGGAGAGTAATTCATATGGAGATTACAAAAAGAGAGATCATCTTTAGTGTGATTATTATAGCTGCTATGTTAATTATCGGAATTATAATATCAGGGAAAATTTCCGATAGCATCTTCGATAGAAATGAGAAATATAATAAAGCGATTCACGTTGAGGATAAAGATTTATTTGAGTATGGAATGAGGACGAATGTCGGAAATGCTTTTGTCTACGGTGATTTGGTTGCCGTAGACGGAGTTTCTTATCCTGAAATTGATGGCGAATATATGTATATCAAGAAAGTAAAGGAACGATATACGCAGCATACTAGAACAGTTAGCTATAAGTGTGGGAAAAGTACCTGTCATAGAACTGAAACTTACTGGACATGGGATAGAGTAGGTTCTGAAGAAAAACAAAGCGAGAAAGTTACCTTTTTAGATGTAGAATTTGAGTTTAATCAGTTCAATAGACCGGATGATTCATATCTAACGACAGTTAAGGAAAGTTCTCATATTAGATATAAATATTATGTCATTGAACCTAAGTTAACAGGAACGATATTCGCTAATTTGAAAGATAATACGATAGCAGATAAGGCCAGCATGTACGAAAATAAAACAACAGATGAAGCTTATAACTATTTAATTGATGGCGAAGGCTGTTTATGGGTGTTTTGGATAGTATGGATCGTGCTAATCGGTGGAGTGATATACGGATTTTATTACTTAGAAAATGAGTGGTTATATTAAAAATGGAAATTTTAAAGACATTTAGGAGAGGTAACCGTGACGCTAGGTGAGTATTTAGAGGTTAATAAGATGACACAGGTTGAACTGGCTAAATTAACAGGAGTGCCAGTAGAGTCGATTAATAGGTATATCAATCACGGAGGTGGTTTTAGCCCTAAGTACACACATGCGTTAAGAGCGGTTGGGATTGATATTAAGAACAAAAGAGAAAGGGAGATTAATGGATTTGATCAGTTTAAGTTTTCAGTACAGTACACGCTTAATGCGACAAAGAAAGCTGATGTGATTTATTGTTGGACCAACGAGCAAGTGGATTATGCTACTAGCTGTCTAAATCGTAGGAAGATTGCTTATTACAGCTACTATAAGGATTGCTACTGGGTGATTCACTATGACAAGAGTTTAGATATCGAAGAACAGGTATGCTAAAAAACTAATTTTAAAGGAGTGATGTTCATGAAATTTGTTGGTTTTAATCTAAAACAACCTAAAGTAAATAATAGTTATGGAAATATACTTGATGATTTAGGTAAAGAATGCGAGTTAAAGGTGTGCTCAGTTGGTCATGGGTTGGTATTTACTACAAAAGATTCAACAACGACAACAAGTGAAGTTATCTCGATAGATGAAAGTTTTAGCCACATTTTAGTACAGACACGAAATAGCTTTTATACATTTGAGAAGTAATTAAAAATATAGTTTTAAGAGGTAGCTTATGAATGTTAAAGAATTTAGTGCATTTATAATAGTTTTTCTTGGTGGTTTTTTGATTGTTACGTTTTGCATATTTATGGGCGATAACTCAAGTAATTATGTAAAGGCTAATCGATATAGTAGTTGTATCGAAAAACTTTCTGATAATGAAAAACTAAGTTTTGACGAGATGAAAGAGGTATGTAGTCAGTATTTAAAGTAATTAAAATTGATGATCTATGAGGTGAGAGTGTGGAGAAAATAGTAGATTTACCATGCGAATGCGGACGTATTTATTGTAGGCCAGTAGATGATGACGACAATAAGAATGAAATTATTAGTTATAAATGTGAGTGTGGGAACACTATGGAGTTTTTGATTGCTGAGCGGACTTTAAAATAAGAAAAGGTACAGGTTTAATTGCCTGTACCAGTAAGGAGGGAGTTATGAAGTGGATCAGTGGGAAAGTTGGTTTTGTTGTAACTACAATAGCCATAGATGGGAGTCGATATCTCGTGGCAGAAGATAGATTAACTAATAAATTTAGATTGGTTAATCTATCTTACGGAACAGTTTGTAAAGAAGAATTTGATAGCTTTAATGATGTATTAGATGTTTTAGAATTGAACGAACATCTAATACAGAGAACAGAGTTTTAGCAAGATTGATATATCGTAAAATACAAATTTTAAACACAAATGGGAGGTTGTAATAATGGAAATTTGGGAAGCTAAATTGGTTTTATGTACGGATGAAAATGATAATTGGAAAACATTCTTCAAGTTTGAGAAAGCGAAAGGAAGATATTCTGAACAAAAAAGTGTTTATTATGAACAAAATGGTGGACAGTTTATCGCAAATACAGTTCCAGTTGAAAAAGTAATTTCAAGGCATTATAGTTCTTATAAGGTGTCACAAGGATTTGAGCATGAATTGTCAGAGCAAGAATTAATTAAAGTTGAATCCGATATGAAAGACTTTTTAGTTTCTAAAATAATGTACGATAAAGACGAGTATTTAAATGATTTTTTTAAGAAGATTATCTGTTTAGGTGTCAAAGAATTTACGTTGTAGCAAATAAAATTAAATTTTTATGCGCGGTTAAGGAGTGGGATATATGACACATAAAGAAGTTTTAGAATCCTTGTTAAGTGGACAAATAGTTAGAAGAGATGGAGTATTGTGTGACTATTTGTATAAAATGGTTGATGAAACAATATATTATGTAATCCCTTACGGAATAAGTCGTCATGATTGGAAACCAATAGAAGTTGACGATGTTTTCAAATTTTATGGCAGATTTTCCATTTATAAAAAGTAATTAAAATCAGAAAGTTTAGCGTAGGGGTGAGAGTATGAAGGCGAAAGATATTTTAAAAGAGTATTCGTGGAATTTAAAACGTGTGGCGATGTTAGAGTATGATTTGAAGTGCATAGATAATCAAACTCTAATCAAAGTTACTGATTATAGTCAGGATCATGGCGGTAATGGTGGTGGCATTGAAGATAAATACTGGCACCGCATTGAAGAGAAGAAAATGATTGAATTAGAGTTATCTGTTTTAAGACCTGATATTGCGCGAGTTGAAAAGGCATTAGATTTGATTAGAACGACTCATCCTCAAGAGTGCGATGCGATGTTATTGCGTCATGTGAGAAATAAGAGTAACCCAGCGATTGAGATAGCGCTAGGAATTAGTGTTAATACAATCACAAAGAAGATTAGATGTGCAGAGTCGGAGTTAGAGATGTTATATAAAAGTGCGGTGTGATTTTTTTGTGAATTATTTGTGATTTCATTGTGAAAATAAAGGTGCTTAAGGTGATATTATGATAGTGTCATTAACGCGACGGAATGAGTGGTTAGGTCTTATTACTCACAATAATATGCATTAATCGCAATACTGAAATCGAGTTAATCGTCAGAGGGAGAAATCCCTCGCTCATGCTCCTTTAGCTCAACGGATAGAGCACAGACCTTCTAAGTCTGCGGTTGTAGGTTCGAATCCTACAGGGAGCACCAAATGACGAGACGTTTTTGCTACTGTTTCATTACGAGCCATTTTTATGGCACCTCCTCCAATAGTTAAATTTTCACATGAAGTAGTTATCCTTTAGATAGCTACTAATATGCTTGTGTAGCTTATGTTAGTAAAGCTTTAATACGGTGAAGTTGGTGCAAATCCAACCGCAGGCGCCCCCCTAACTTAACCTAAAGTCTCTTCAAGTCTTTAGGTAATTCTCTCTTTTCATCCCAATATTTATAAAATATCCCCTGTTTTATAAGTTATAGGCACACGGAAACGTGTGTTTTTTTGTTTACTGTGATGGAAGAGGTGAAGATATGGACTATATACAATGGATATTAGATGGCAGAGAGGATAAATTTTACAACTCTAGGCCTTGGAGAAAGCTTAGATTGAAAGCTTTAGAGAGGGATCATAACGAATGTCAGTTGTGCAAGAAGAATCCAGAGGTTAATAAGATTGTACTGGCTAACACAGTGCATCATATAAAGGAAGTTAAAGACAGACCTGATTTAGCGATGGATTTAGATAATCTAATCAGTCTATGCCGTGGCTGTCATGAGAAGATACATCAGAGAGAATTGATGAAGCGTGAAGCTAAACCTAAATTTATGAATGAGGAGAGATGGTAAGATGAAACATTTTATTAAATTCAGAAATGGTGTGATTAGAGTTGACTCTATTGATGCTATGACAAAACGACGTTTGTTGGATGATTGTTATGTCTCTATTTATGCAGGATCAAATGAGTTCAGTGAGAGTTTTACAACAGAAGAAGAACGAGATAAACGATATGAAGAATTGATTAAGGAGATAGAGGAGTATTATTTATCTCGAAAGGTCTTACTAACTTTGAACGCTATTAGAGAGCAGTATGGTTTGAATCCAATTGACATGGGAGATGCTGCTATAATTGAAAAATCATTGCTGCACGCTAGATAGCCCCCCCTTTCAAATTTTTCACGTTTTTTAGGGAAAACGTACACCGGGAAAGGGTAGGGGCCAATAGTTCTCTCCCTCGCGCACGAGAGTTTTTCTTAAAAGGTTGCAGTTTAAGTCGTAAGTAGGAGGTGTTATTTTTGGAAAAAGAAAAGGTCAGAAAAATGGCTCAACAGATGTTTGAAAAAGGCAAGTCGTACTCGGAGATTTCTAGAAAATTTAACATCTCTGAAAGTACGCTTAAATCTTGGAAAAGACGAGATGATTGGCAACGTGCAACCCCCCATAAAAAAAGAAGTGCAACCCCTAGCAAAAAGAAAAAGGTTGCACCTAAAGGGTTGCAGTCGAAAAAAAGTGATGAGGAGTTCAATCGCATCAAAAATAATTTGCTATCTCAGCTTAAATCTAAAGGTGCTCATGAGGATGCCTATATCGATTTGGTTAATGACTATATGTCGATGTGGAAGATTAAGAATCAGTTGATTGAAGATATTAATGATAGAGGTGTCCAGGTAAAGACCTATAATAGTAATGGTCAGATGATCTACAAGAAAAATGACAGTATTGTTGAATTGCCTAAGTATAATTCTCAAATGCTAAAACTTCTAAATGATTTAGGATTAAGTGCATTAGAAGTTGATAGTGGTGATGACGATGATCTATAACAAATATATTGATGATTATATTTGGAAGGTAGAACACGGAGAAATTATTGTAGGTGAAGATATTAAAAAGTTAATTAAAAACGTGATTCACCCAAAACTTTCACAACCAAACATTGTTATTAAACATGAGATGATTGAACAAGATATTCAAAAGACAAATGAATACTTTCCTTTTGAACTGTTAGACTGGCAAATGTTCATTATAGCTTTAACACATTGCTATTATGATGATGACCAATTAGTTTGGGATATCATTTTTCTTATGTGTGGTCGTGGAGCCGGTAAAAATGGATTTATGTCAACACGTTGCTTCTATTACACCACACCATTTCACGGTGTTAGGGCATATAATGTTGACATCGTGGCTAACTCTGAGAAGCAAGCTAAAACTTCGTTTGAAGATGTTTATGATGTCATTGACAGTAATCCGAAGTTGCAAAAACATTTTAAGTATACAAAAGAAGAGATTATCATGAAAAAAACAAATTCATATATTCACTTTAACACTAGTAATGCAAAAACCAAAGATGGTCTGCGTCCTGGTGTTATTTTGTTTGACGAGATACATGAATTTGTTAGTTACGATAATATTAAGGTTTTTACATCTGCATTAGGTAAGAAAAAATATCCTAGAACATTTATTATCACTACTAATGGTAATGTTCGCGGTGGAGTGTTAGATGATTATCTTGAATTAGCAGATTCTATTTTGAAGGGGGAAAATAAAAATTCCAAGATGTTGCCGATTTTATATCGGTTAGATTATAAAGATGAAGTCCATAATTTTGAAATGTGGAATAAAGCTAATCCATCACTAAGGTTTTTTCCAACATTGAAAGCAAAAATGGAACAGGAATATTATGAGATGGAACGTCAGCCACAAATGGCCGTCGAGTTCATGACTAAGAGAATGAATTTACCAGCTCAAAATTGCTATACGCCAGTAGCGACCTGGGATAAAATAGTTGCAACGAACAGACCTATTCCAGAATTACATGGATTTCCTTGCATTGGCGCTATCGATTACGCTTCAGTACAGGACTTTGCATCGTGTGGATTGTTATTTAAGTATGGTGACGAGCGTGTATGGTTTCAACATACGTTCATTTGTCATAAGGCCTTAAAAATGGAGAATAGAGAGTTTAAATTCGATATTGAAGCTGCAAGAAAACAAGGATTATGTACGATTATCTACGAGGATTGCATAGATGGGCGTCATATCGCTAAGTGGTTCGTCGAACAAGCTAAGAATTACCGCATTCGCAACATCGTTTGTGACGATTACCGTAAATCTATATTAACTGCTTCATTCGCAGAGGTAGGATTACCTTTAAATACAGTACGAAGTGGTCCTATCACTCACTCTAAAGTATTTCCGTTAATTGAAACGTTGTTTGCAACAGAAAAAATCATATTTGGTGATGATATGATGATGCGTTGGTACACAAATAACGTTTATGTCGATACAGATGGCAAAGGGAATAAAACTTATATGAAGATTGAGCCACGTCTTAGAAAGACTGATGGCTTTTTTGCATTTATGCACGCCATGAGCAAAGATGAAGAGATTCCAGTTATTCAACAGAGAAGACCTATCACTTGCTTTGCTACTTAGAAAGGAGGTGAGAGAATGGGAATTGCGAGTTGGCTAAAAAGCGCTTTTTCAAAAGAAGAAGCTGTTAGAAATCAAATGACCGTTGTGGCAGAAGATAAATTGACGATAGAAGTCTTTTATAAAGAATTAGCTATCCAGTCGTGTATCTCGTTTATTGCTAATGCGTTAGTCATGAGTGAGTTCCAAACGTTCGAGAATGGTCAAGAAGTGAAAAAAATGAACCATTATTTGCTTAACGTAGAACCTAATCTTAATCAGAATGCGACAGAATTTTGGCATGAAGTTATTTGGCGATTAATTTACGATAACGAGTGCTTAATTATCCAATATGACGATCAATTCTTTGTGGCAGAGGATTTCTCGCATAGCGAATTTGCATTTAAAGAGGATATTTACTCGAATGTAGTGGTTCGGGGGTTCTCGCTAAGTCGCTCTTTTGTGGAATCGGAAGTCTTTTATCTTAAATTAAACAACAAACACATTAAAAAGATAATTGATGGACTTTATGCAGATTACGGCGAGTTGTTAGTAAGAGCTAAATCTAACTTTAAAAAGTCCGGTGGACGTAAAGGTGTCTTTTATCAAGGTGGGTTTGGCCCTGTAAGTGGTGATGATTACGATAAACAACAACAAATGCTACAACAGAACTTTAAAAAATACTTTGAGTCTGAAAATGCGGTGTTAAATTTATCAGACGGTGATAAATACGAAGAAAGCCAGTTTATGTCAGTAGGTAAAGATAGTCGTGATATTCGCAATCTAGTTAATGATGTGATTGATTTTGCTTGCGCTGCCTTCCATATCCCTAGTGGTGTCGTTCGCGGGGATACAGTTGGAGTTGCTGAACAAACAGATAATACGATTATGTTTGGAATTAATCCATTTGCTAAGCTGATTACAACAGAAATTAATCGCAAATGGTACAGAATGACTAACTATCTTAATAATTCATTCGTCAGAATGGATACGAAGAAGATTCGCGACGTAGATATTGAAAAAATGTCTAAATCAGCAGACTTGCTATTCAGAATTGGAGTTCATTCAGTGAATGAGAATCGCGAAATGTTTGGTAAATCGCTTATCGATGAAGATTGGGCGAATGAACATTATGTTACTAAGAATTACAACTCAATCCTTGATAATGAATTTAATGATGACTTGAAAGGAGGTGGTGAAGATGGAAAACATGGAACAAAGAACAATGAACCTCGAGATTCGTAGCGCAGACATTGAAAGCCGAAAATTAGTTGGATATGCTGCGACTTTTAAAGAGGAGTATACGAAGTTGACAGACCGTTGGGGTGAAGTTTTCTATGAACGTGTCCGTCCAGGAGCTTTCAAGAAATCATTATCTGAACGTGATGTTTTCATGCTTATTAACCATGATTGGAATAAAGTTGTTGGGCGTACAGGTTCAAACTTAGTCTTAGAGGAAGATGAGAATGGATTACGCTTTGAATTAGATATTCCTAATACTACCGATGGGAATGACTTGTTAGAGAATGTCCGTAATGGCTTAATTCAAGGGTGTTCATTTGGCTTTAATATCAAAAATCAAACGACACGCTGGGATGATAATTGG